>JAZSRD010000065.1:0-12566 GCA_045538295.1 Eubacteriales bacterium | reverse complement strand
ACCAGGACAGAGGTGGCTTGACCGGCATCATTATAATTCATATCGGTTACTACGCCGCCGGCAGAGGTGGCGGTGTCCACACCGTGCTTTTCGTCGTAAGTATAGGTATACTCGTAGCCTGCCGGGTCGATCTGGCTGATCAGGTCGTGGTCATCATATTCCATGGTGGATTTTTGCTCTGCATTGGCAGATACGGAGATCAGGTTGCCCTCGCTATCGTAGGTATAGGTGGGTGCCGGCTCCCGAATCAACTGCAGCAGGTCGAAGTAGCCGTAGTTTGCCTGGTTTTTATACCGTGCCTTAACGGTGATGCTTTTGGGGGTGTAATCGGGGTGCTTGGTGGAGCCTGCCGTAAATGCCTGGGCAGAGTACTGCCACACATTCAGGGAAGTGTTGAATTTAGCCGCTGCTTTTTCTTCGGAATAACTGCTACCGTCGGGTTTAGTATAATTCACGGTAACAGAAAGCTCAAAGGCGGTGGCGGAATGGTTTGTGTTGTTTACCGGGTGACCCCCTGCCCAGCCGCTGATAAGATAGGTATCGTTGGGCTTGGGGGCAATAATAACGGTTTGGGATAAATATTTATCCTTTGCGGAGTCCCCGTTTACCCGCACCGAATTAGACCCCTCTTTTTCAGAGGCGGTGGTTATACCATCGGTCACGGTGGAGCCGGAGGTGGTATAGGCGATATTTTGGGCAGTCCAATCCACGGGCAAGCCGCCGGAGCTACGCTCAAAGCCGGCGTTTTCCAGCATGTTGAATTCGTGGGGCTGGGCGCTCTGCTCCAACTGGAGGCCATCGAAGTAAACGGTGCCGGTCATGTTGCGGAGCGCCGCCGCCACATGAACCTGGGTGCAATCGCTGGGCAGGGTGATGGTGGCGAAAAGGTAGCACCATCCGCTATTAATGTTGCTATCGCCGCTTACCTTCAGCCGGCGGGAACGCACGGAAATATCGTCGGCGGCATCGTCGGTGGTAACAGAGATATAGGCACCGGTTAGGGTATGGCTATATACTTCCGCCAGATCCACGGTGCGCACATAGGCAGAGAAGGTATAGGTTGCACCGGGGGTGAGCCCGGTAACAGTCTGCCGATAATCGGTACGCCCGCCGGATGCAGAGATTGCCTGATTGGTGATCCGTAACGACTTTTTACCAAAGTATTTCCGGGCAGTAGAGCTTTCGCCGTAGGACGTAACGGAGGTTTGGTTCAGGGTCCAATGGGCAGTGCCGTCTTCGGTGTTGCCGTTTTGCAACAGGTTCACCACGTTTTTGCTGACCGTGGCGGCGGTTTCCACCCGATTTTGCAGGTTTAGATTATCGCCGCTGGTGCGCCGGGTAACGGTGCCCCCGGAATTGGCGCCGCCCACGGTACGCACCTGGGTAGAGGTGGTACGCCCCCAATTATCGAACTGATACACGGTTCGAATATCGTTGCTGTTGGCGTATACCCCATCGCTGCCCGGGGTGCGGACGATGGTCATATTATACTTGGTGCGGTCAAAGGCGATGGTTTGCCCTAAAGCGCCGGAGGACCCGTATTCATAGATCTTTTTAACCTGCTTGCCGTTATCGACATCGGTATAAGCGAATTTCCAGTAATAGCCTTCGGCATCCGAAGCGGTAAGCATAGATCTTGCGTCGGCATCCTCATACGTGAATGCCGAATAGGTTTCGTCCGGATAGGTGATCTTAATCAACCGACCACTGCTTCTGGAAAAATGATAGAATCTGCCCGATTCATCGGTAATTTTGGAAACATAGTTCGTGATTTTTCCATCACTTTGCACCATGTAGGTGAATGTGTAAACACGATCTGCCGCATCCTGAACATAATCGATCTTACAGCCTTTCTGTATATCATCGATGTTGTTTGCCGCTTCGGCTGTTTTTTGGGGCAGATACCCCACGATAAAACGGTTCCCATAAGCATCTGCAAAGCGGGTCAGGTTTCCGGCGGCGTTAAAATAATAACGGGTTCCTTTTTCGTCGGTAAGTTTAAGCTCACCGTAACTACCGCCGGGAGTTTCGGTAAGGGTAAGCCCCAAGCCGTCTTCGTCGATGATCGAGCCGTCCTCTTCCTGATGGAAATAATGGTCGGTACCGTCGCCGTCGGTATATACATAGGGGTACTCCTCTGCCGTTTCTTCGGTAAGCCCGAACTCTTCCGAGGGCAGGAGGGTTTGCTGAATATTCAGCCGCCAGCCCCTTCCGATGGAGGTCTGGGTGTTCCCGCCGGCACCATAGATAGTTGCAGAGCAATACCCGTTATAAACCGCACTTAAGGTCAGGGGCATCCGGGCGGTGGGGGAGGTGAAGATGGGAGCGGTGAACACCAGGTTTCCGGTATAGGTATTAATGCTGGCAGTGCCCGCATTGCCCACGGAAACGGAGGTGTAATCCCAATAATCCTCTAAACCTTTGTTGTTGCGATAACAGATGATGGCAACAGGAAATCCATCGTCGTTAGCCGCACCGGCTCTTTCTGCCAGAAACCAACCGTGCATTCCATAGTCTACCTTGCCAGATGTGGCTTCCACTTTCTGGCGAATTAAAATTCCATGGTTCGTGGATTGATCCTCATACCACCCTTTTACCGCACGGGTAATGTCAAAATATTTCCACTCAGCAGATGGAGTAATATAACTATAGTCGCAAGCCTTGGAATCATAGGTAACCCCAGTGTTCCAAGTGACTGTGTTGTACGCCCAAGAGGATTCGATCACATGGGCATCGATCTGTTGTTTTGTTGTTCCCCAAGTGTCATGGTGATACATCCACAAACCAAGGTTGGCACCCACTACCATATCGCCTTTGTTCAAAGTAGGCAATGGAAACTGTACCAAGGTACGGGTATGCCCAAAATCATCCGGATCCCATCCTACCGACAGATATGCCTTGCTTGAGGAATAGTTGTTGCCGGGATATGCATCACTGATCCATGCGGTATCAATTCCATTAGATTTTTGCTCGGTGGTGATCACCGGGTCGATGGTCACGGGGAAGGTGGTTTCGGCGCTGTTGATCCAAGCCGGGTCGGCGGTAACCACCAGATCGGCTTTGTTATTTTTTACATTTTCCAGGGTATAGGTTACCGACTGGGAAACGCGCCCGCTATCGTCGTACATAAAGGGGGCGGGCAGTTCAAAAACCACCTCTCCGGTATTGTTGGAGCGGGCATCAATGCCACCGTCTTCCCGCTCTGCCAGGGTGATTCCCTTGGTTTTAAGGGAAAAGCGGTAAACATATTCCTCCCCGGCGGCGTGCACCAAGATATTCTCTTTCACGCCGGTGGCATTAACCACATACTCCAGGGACATATTTTCTTCCACGTGAGGGTAGGTGATGGCAGAGGTGGTATTTTCCGCCGCCTGTGCCATTTCCTCTTCCACCGTGGCGGGAACGGTTTCGGTTTGGGCTTTGATCTGCCCGGAGGCGCTCTTTTTGGTGGCGGAATCGTAGCCCCAGGAGATTTGATAATCATTCGCCTTGATCCGCACCAGTTTGCTGCTGTTGATATTGTTGGCAAACTTCACCGAAAAAGCATTGGCGGTATTTTCGTAGCCGGGGAAATCTTCGGCATCCCGGGCGCCCTTTTCCACCAGGCGGTTATCAATATCGATCCACTTACCCTCTGCCTTATAGTGCACAGGATCGGCATATACCACCGCATTGCCGGTGTGATCGCTCATCACAAAGTGTTTTACATTCGCCTCCCGGCGGTTTACATCTTCATATAAAATCCGGGCAGAGGAATTTGTTTCGGTTACGGTTTCAGCCACCGCTTGCTCCGGTTCCTCTGCCATGGCCGCAAGGCCATACCGAGGCAATAGCTGAAACAGCAGGGTAAATGATAATATAAGAGATAAAATTCTGCAAATGCCTTTTGTACGTTCTTTCATAATTCCTCTCCTTTCTTTTTCAAAAAAAGCAAAACGACCCCCGAATATCCGGGAGCCGTTTTTTCTCTATTTTTAGATGCATCGTGGGCCAAAAGAATTCGAGCTCCGGGTGCTTCTAAATTTATTGTAGTAAATTCTATACAAATTGTCAAGGAAATATATGGAAACAGCGTCGACTATTTTTAGTCTATTCGCAGTTCGGCTTGCATATGGGGGGAGAGGGTAAAGGTTACCTGCCTGCCCTCCACGGCAACGGGAGTTGCCAGGGCTTCGCCCATAAGGTTACAAAGCCTTGCGCTCTTGGCAGGGGAGCAAAGAGTGACCGTTACCGGGCACTCCTTACCTGCTGCCTCATACATCCGCAGGGCAAAGCTGCCGCCACGCTGGGCAATGCCGGTGAACACAGCGGTTTCGCCTACGGTCTTCACAAAGGAATGCTCGGTGGGCAGGGTGCCCTTATGGGGAGTGTTGGTTACATATTGCAGGGGCTTAAGGCAAAGGTCCGTTTCCCGGGCAAGGCTTGCGCCATCGGCTTCGGCAGGGAGCACAAACAACGCTACCTTTTGAATGCCCCGATCAGAATATTTATCCGGGCTGGAGCCGGAGTTTACCAAAGTAACCTGAAGATCGCCCTTGGAAAAGCGATAGCCGTATTTACAATCGGACGCCAAAGCCAGCACTCTGCCATCGGCAAACTCTGCGGCGCCGTAACGCTGGCAAGGCACATCCAGGTGCTGCTGCTCTCGCCACTGCACACCGCCGGGCACATCGCACAGCATTCTGCCGGTGGTATCTGCCAGGGGCAGGGTATAAGCCAGCACGGGAATGCGGTCGTTGTGATAAGATTGCTCGTTCCAATCGATCTTAAGCTCCACCTTTAAGAACCGATCCTCTTTTCCCAGGGAAACGGTGGTGGTTACATAGGAGTTTTCCACCTTACTTTCGCAGGCGACAAAGGCACGCACCTCACCGCTATGGGTGGTGATCTTAACAGGGGCGGGAACCTTTTCGCAGGAGATATACCGCTTGATCTGCCAGGAACTCATATGGTTCATCTCTGTCTGGATCATCCGCAGTCCACCGCTTTCTCCGGCACGGATCCGCTGGGCGCCGGTGGTTTTATCTATCAAGGAAATCAGTTCCCCGCTAAAGGCATCGAACCGGGCGGCAAGATATTTATTTTCCAGCACCGTATCCGCATCGGGCGCATGGTGGCGATCCCAAACCTTGCTATATAAGAAGCAGTCGGTAACCTCTGCAGGGTTCTTTTCGCCCACCAAAATGGTGGTGTAGCCATGGGCAGGAACAGAAACGGTTACATGCAGGATCATATAATCATGGCACCAATAAGCGTGGCGGGGTTTTTCGGTTTCAAAGGGCAGGGGGTTGCCGTTGGCATCCTTAACCTCTAAAAGATGGTAACTGCCGGGCCAATCCCACAGAGTAACCTCTGCATTTTCACAGCGGTCCACACCGGCGGTATTCACAATATGATAGATACGGTTGATGCCGGTGCCGTTTTCGTGGGTGGGGATATTGCCCCGGGAAAGGCCGTAGCCAACGCCGGCGCCCTCGGAAAACTCCAGGCGATCCTCCCCGGACTCATAGGCAGAGGTATCCACCGCTGCGGCGATCTGCTCCAAAGCAAAGGCGGAGCGGGTTTGGGCAACAGACAACGCCTCCTGATACAGCCCCATGGCGTACTCCCGGCTTTCGGGCACGCAGGAGCCGGTTAAAATATCGTGGAAATGGGTAAAGAGGGTTTTTTGCCAAGCCTCTTCAAAGGTCTTTTCGCTATAGGGCATCCCCAGCTCTCTGGCGGTAATGGCATTGAGCCCCTCGGCGGTACACAGCCCGTTTTCGGCACGGTGATTGCCCTGCTTGATCCGGCTTTGGGTGGTATAACAACCGGTGAAGATACAGTTCAGTTCCTGCTGTACCACCGGCAGCTTTTTCCGCACCGATTCGGCGGCGGCAAAATATTCGCTCATCCGTCCAAACCGCAGGGCGGGGAACACCGGCCATTCTTGCATCTCCAACGCCCGGTTCAGATCCCGCCGGGTAGGGCCGCCGCCGTGGTCGCCCACGCCGTATACCGCCATGCCGGTGCGCAAACCGCCGCACAGAGCTGCCATGCGGGGCATGCCAACCCCAATTTGGGGCACGATGCCACTATTATACCAATAGGGCTCTTTATACATCAGCAACTCCTTGCCGTTGGGTGCCTGCCATCGGTAAAGAACCTTATCGGGAGCGTCCAGCCCGCGGCAGTGGTAATAATACTCAATGCCGCCCAGGACATCCAACTCCGGCAAAAAGGCGCTGTGACCAAAGGTGTCGGGAGAAAAATCGATCTTCAAAGAAGCAGGATCCACTTCCCAATGCTCCTGCAGATACTTTTTGGTGTACACAATATGGTTCATCAAGGATTCCAGGCAGGGCATATTCTTATCGGTTTCTACCCAAGCGGTGGCAGTAACCTCCCACCGCCCCTCGCGGATCCGCTGTTTAATGGGCTCCACCAGTTCCGGGGCATAATCTTCGATAATTTTATAAGTAGATGCCTGAGATTGGGAGAAATGGAAATGGGGGTATTCTTCCATCAGCCGCAGCATGGTTTTAAAGGTGGCAACCACGGTAGCCACTGTTTCGTCCATACCCCACTGCCAGTTCATATCCAAATGGGCATGACCCACCATAAGCACTTCGTAGGTTTTTGCCTCCTCCTGCAAGGGGAGCAAATAATCTTCTGCCTTTTTGCAAGCGGCATCGGTGAGCACGCCCTCGGCTTCATGGGCGGCTTCCAGCACCCCCAGGGCGGCATCAATATAAGCATCGCACTCCACACCGCCGTGGGCACGCAGTTGCAGGCAAAAATCCAGCTCTGCCAGTATGCGGCGGTGCCACGGGTTCATGGGCGTGATATTTTGGCTCCAAAAGTTTTGGGCTTCGGCTCTATGGGTATGCTCATATGCAGTAATCTCTTTTCTGCCCTCTACCTTGCGGCATACAGCAAGATACCGGCTTTCCAGTGTTTTGGACATGGTGTTTTCCTCCGCTTTTTTATTTTGTTCATTGTATCATGGCAAAATTTTGAATGCAAGAACAGAACAGCGTTTCTATCTCTACTTTTTCGATACCGCCTTGGCTCACACCATCTTTTCCGGATCCACCAGCCCCTCAAATTCCTCGGCGGTGATCCAGCCGCTTTGGAGGGCAGCTTCCCGCAGGGTGAGCCCTTGTGTGTGGGCGGCTTTGGCGATCTCTGCCGCCTTTTCATAGCCGATCTTGGGGGTAAGGCAGGTGACCAGCATCAGGGAATTATTCAGATGCTCCGCCATTTTCTCCCGGTTGGCCTTTAGCCCTTTCAGGCAATGCTCGGTAAAAGAGCGCATGGCATCTGCCAGTAACCCTGCCGACTGCAAAAAGTTATAGGCGCACACCGGCATAAATACATTCAGTTCAAAGTTGCCCTGGGAGGCGGCGATCCCCACTGCCGTATCGTTGCCCATTACCTGCACCGCCACCATGGTAACAGCCTCACACTGGGTGGGGTTGGCCTTGCCCGGCATAATGGAACTGCCCGGCTCATTTTCGGGGATGGTGATCTCCCCAAGCCCGCAACGGGGACCCCCGGCAAGCCAGCGCACATCATTGGCGATCTTCATAAGGTTTGCCGCCAGAGCCTTTAATGCCCCATGGGCAAACACAAAAGCATCCTTGGAGGTAAGAGCGTGGAATTTATTGGGGTCGGGGCGGAAGGCAAGCCCCGTTTCGGCGGAGATCTCGGCGCAGACCTGCTCATCGTACCCCGCCGGGGCGTTCAGCCCGGTGCCTACAGCAGTGCCGCCTATAGCAAGGCGGGAGAGGGGGACAAGGGCGGCTTCCAGCATCTCTTTATTTTCTGTTAACATGGCTCGCCATCCGCTGATCTCCTGGGAGAAACGTAAGGGGGTGGCATCCTGCAGGTGGGTGCGCCCGATCTTGATCACGTTCCCATTTTCCAGCTCCAGCCGCAACAGTTCTGCCCGCATTTCTTCCAAAGCAGGAAGCACCTGCTCCTTTACAGCGGTTACCGCCCCAATGCTCATGGCGGTGGGGAAGGTATCGTTGGAGCTTTGGCTCCGGTTTACATGATCGTTGGGGTGCAGAGGGCAGCCCTGCTCTGCCGCCAGGTGGGCGATCACCTCGTTTACATTCATATTGGTTTGGGTGCCGCTGCCCGTTTGCCACACCGCAAGCGGAAATTGGTCGGCATAGTTCCCCGCCAAAATCTCATCGCAAGCAGCAACAATAGCCTCACTCTGTGCAGCAGAGAGCAATCCCAACCGCCCGTTCACCCGGGCGCAGGCTTTCTTTAGCACCCCAAAGGCGGCAATGATCTCTCGGGGCATTTTTTCTGTGCCAATCTTAAAATGCTCCAAGCTCCGCTGGGTTTGGGCACCCCATTTATTTTGTTCCTCCACCAGGATCTCGCCCATGGAGTCGTGTTCTTTTCTGTATGCCAAATGTGTCACATCCCTTCTTAATTTAATATTATAATGCAAGATTCTTGTATCTTCAAGTTAAAAGTGTTATACTGATAATAGTATCAGTAAAGGAGAATTGCCATGCACCCTTCAAAGGTCTACTACACCGACTTTCGTGCCGATTATAAAGAAAATCTTTTGCAAAAACTCCACCGCCTTTGTGTTACGGCGGGTATAAAAGAGATTGATTTCAACAATAAGTATACCGCTATTAAACTGCATTTTGGGGAATACGGCAATTTAGCCTTTTTGCGCCCCAACTATGCCCGGGTAGTAGCCGACTTGGTGCGGGAGCTGGGCGGCAAGCCCTTTTTAACCGATTGCAACACCCTTTATGTAGGTAGCCGCAAAAACGCCCTGGATCATTTGGACACCGCCTATGCCAACGGCTTTTCTCCCCTAACGGTGGGCTGCCAGGTGCTGATTGGCGACGGTCTAAAGGGAACCGACGAGCTGGAGGTGCCGGTAGAGGGCGGCGTTTACTGCAAAACCGCCAAGATTGGCAGGGCGGTGATGGATGCGGATGTTTTTATTTCCTTAAACCATTTTAAGGGGCATGAATGCACCGGCTTTGGCGGGGCGCTGAAAAACATCGGAATGGGCTGTGGCTCCCGTGCCGGCAAAATGGATATGCACAGCGACGGCAAGCCCTTTGTGCAAACCAACAAGTGTATCGGTTGCCGGGCATGCGCCAGGATCTGCGCCCACGATGCCCCGGAATTTACCGAAAACAAAGCACATATTAACGAAGATAAATGCGTAGGCTGCGGCAGATGCATTGGCGTGTGCCCCACCGATGCCATTGCGGCGCCCAACGATAGCTCCAACGATCTGCTGAACTATAAAATTGCCGAATATTCCAAGGCGGTTCTGGATGGCCGCCCCCATTTTCATATCTCCCTGATCTGCGATGTTTCCCCCAACTGCGATTGCCATGCGGAAAACGATGCCGCCATTATTCCCAATGTGGGCATGCTGGCATCCTTCGACCCGGTGGCGCTGGATGTGGCCTGCGCCGATCTTTGCAATCAGCAACCCATTTTGCAAAACAGCCGCCTGGGAGAAAACCATGCCCACCCCCATGGGGAGGGGGATCATTTCCACCTGAACCACCCGGATACCAACTGGCGCTCCTGTGTGGAGCACGCCGAAAAATTAGGGCTGGGCCAGCAAGCATATGAACTGATTCCCTTAAAGGGCACCAAAGCCCCGGCGGCAAAGCCCGCCCCCGGCAGCGGTGCTTCGGATCCCGCCCGGAAAAGGGGTCAATAAGATGCTGTTTTTTAAATCCAAAGCTCAAAAGGAACTGGACTTTATTTATGAGGAACTAAAAAATTTTCTCTCCAACAATTATAAAGATGCCGCCCACACCTGCCGCAAACAACTGGGAGAAAAGAGCGAACAATATTATAAAGAGGGAAAACTAACCCAAGCCCAGTACCGCAAATACCGGGAGCTTTACCGCAAATATACCAAACTGATGGAAAATTACCATCATTAAAAAAAACAGACTCATTGGGAATCCCTTTGAGTCTGTTTGCTTTTTGGAGTGATATGCTGAGCCATGCTCAGCACGATATATTTGCTCTGCAAATGCGATATATCCTCGTTAAACCTTGGATGCGATATGAAATAAATCCCTCCCACACTGCAGGGCATATCGCAAAGCCCCTTAGGGATTTATCTCGCTGGGTGATGGATAAAACATCACCCATTCAACCCGTAATTTTCTTTTCTAATAATACCAAGGGAACGCCGGAAATGCCGTTGAACACGCAAGGAACCACGCCGATCTCCCGGTACCCAAGTTTTTGATACATCGCCCTTGCCCGGGCGTATTTTTCGTTGGTATCCATCCGCAGGTAGGGGCATCCGTTTTTTTGGGCGTATTCTTCGTAAAACTGTACGAATGCCCTGCCCAGCCCACGCCTTGCAGCTTTGGGAGAGATCACCAGGGTGTGAAGCACCATCACATCCTCCGGGAGAGCATCATACTGCCAGGGTGCCCCCTCGTATACATCCACCTGAATTTGGTTAATGATGGCGGCACCTACGATCCTGCCCCGGTCCTCCTGCACAAACAGATCCCCCCGCAGAAAAGATTGCTTTGCCGTATCCAGGGTGGGATAAACGCCCCGCACCCAGCCCACAAAAATTCTGCCCTGCTCCTGCTCGGTATGAATATCCTCGTAAATGGCGGCAACCGCCAAAAGATCCTGTTTTGTTGCTTTGCGTATGGTCATACTATCAATACCTCGCTTGTGTAATTACTTCCATTATAAATAACTTTTCATCAGATTGCAATAAAAAACCGCTCATCAAAACGCCGTGTGTTGATAAGCGGTTTTTTATTTAGTCATGACGAAATCCACCATCGCTCCCAAAGGCTTCCAGGGTACGGATGATTTCTTCGATCTTCCAAAAACAGTCTTCATCCTCCAAACGTTCATCTTCTATAATATTTTTAATTCTTAACAACGCCCGATAGCATTCTTGCTCTACGATTTTTTCTGCTTCAATCTGTAACCCGGGAAATTCTACCATAGCCGTTTTCTTTTCTAATACTTTCACCATAATTTCTTTATATAGTTCCATTATTCTCCTCCTTTTTATTATATGGGGATTATATCCCCTTAATAAAAAAGATTATAATCCCCATAATAAAGGTTGTCAAGAGATGGGGGTATAGAGGATGATAAAATTTGATAAATTATGGGGTGTTATGGAAAAGCAAGGAGTTTCCACCTATTGGCTTCGGGAAAAATGCGGGATCGACAGCAAAACGATTCGCCGACTTCGTGCCAACGAAAACATGGAAACAAAAACCTTGAACAAACTTTGCTCTGTATTAAATTGCAAACTGGAAGATATTGCGGAATATATAGAAGATTAAAAACCGGATGCCAAAGGCATCCGGTTTTTAATGTTTTTTAAAGATGATTGCTAATGATTAGCCGTTTACGTTGTAGTGCTCGTTCATCAGGTTGGTGGCCTTAAGCAGCTTGTGCAGGTAGATAAAGGGACCCACCACGATCAGGCTGCCCAGCACATTCCAAAGCCAATAATCGGATGCGCTCAGCTTATAGTTAACGCCACGTCTTTTCAGCTCGGCACCAATTCTGTTGGAGATCTTATGATACCAAACAATGCCGGCAATGCCAAAGGTAATGGGATTGATCAAAAAGGTGAGCAAACAATAATGCATGGTCTTTTTGCCATCGTATCTGGAAGCAACGATGTTAATATCGTTGGATACAGCAGACATTACCACCAGGGCATAGATCCCAAAGGTGATCAGGGAAAGCAAAATTGTTTTCAGCAATCCTTTATTTGTTTTCAGTTGCCCTACGGGAGCAGTTACGGTGTTTTCCATTTTTATTTCTCCTTTCAATTTTCCAAGTAACCGCATATTCAATTATGAACAAACTGTTACCTATCTGTTAACATTAAACCATATTTTATAGAATTTGTCAACCTCCGCCTTGATCAGATCAGTTCTATTTCCCCTAAAACGGTATTGCCGATATAGTCGTCTTTAAAACTGCGCAGCTGCTCCATATGGGGTTGCTCTATATGGATCTGCTGGTGCTTTTTGGTTTCCCACTGCTCAATCAGCAAGAGTTCGTTGGGATCCTTTTCCGAAAGGTAGTAATCGTATTTCGCGCATCCCTCTTCTGCCCGAATGGCAGCCAGGATTCCCAGTTCCTTTACCTTTTCTATAAAGGCCTCCCGCTTTTGGGGCAAACATTCAAATTTAACATAAATAGTATACATTCTTTTTTCTTCTCCTTAGGGTAGATCGAATAAGCCGAACACCGTTTTAAAAAGGCGGATTTTCACTCATCCTGTGTTAAAATACTCGTTAATCCGGCAGGATTAACTGTGTTTTGTGCCTTGGCTGATTAAAAATCCGCACTTTTTAAAATCATGGACCCCAAAGGGAGCAGATTTTGAAGGATTTTTTCTCAATTTGGGCGAAAGCAGGCTGTCACCTGGTGAGAACGAATTGGGAAAAAAGCACCGAAATATGCCACTTTGGGGCGGGTTCGGACTATTTGCTCTACCCTAACTTAATGCGGCAATCTCATCTGTTAAAGTATCGGGAGAGAGAGTAACAGCAGATGCGGTTTTTTGG
>JAZSRD010000100.1:0-29447 GCA_045538295.1 Eubacteriales bacterium | reverse complement strand
GCAACATCGTTGGCGAAGCCGCATCGTTTGTGCGAGGCACAACACTGTTTGCCGAAAGGCAACCTCGTTTTGTGTCCGCAAACGGAATGATGTTGACCTATCGGTCAAATGATGTTTGCAACTGCGTTGCAAAATGATGTTGTGTCCTGCGGGCACAAACACAAAAAACAAAGCACTTCCAAAGAAGTGCTTTGTTTTTTGGGAAGTTTGAACTTAATGGCACGAATAAAATGTGCCTGAAAACCGAGGATTCTCTTAATAAATATCGATATTTAAACATTTAGTCTTTATAAATTCAAAAAATTCATTATATTGTTCTTTTGACTCAAAACAAGAAAAAGGTAATATGTACGACATAATATTGTTCACATGAATATAAACCACTTTATTGTCAACAACACTTATCCTTTCAATAGCCGAATATTTTTGTTCGGTCTTATTATCAGGCGTTGTTTCAATAAAAACATCCTCATAAAATTCAATGACGGATGAAGGAGAATATCCCATTTTTCCTTTTTTCTTTAGACTCTTTAAATGACTTCTTAAAAATAAAACAAATAACGGAGAAAGCAACACCTCAAATAAAGTCAATAAAATAGCCATTGGAATTATTCCGATAAAAGAATCAAGAGTAAAGTTACCACCATACAAAGAGATAAGAATAATTGCACCAATAATTACTGCAATAACAATTCTAAAAGTTGTCATCTGCTTTTTCCCATAATGCGACCGCAACATCCAAAACTTGTTATAATCCAAATAATCCTGGTCATTAGTGTTTATAGTAAGTTGAAATTTCATATCATCTCTCCTTTAAGTGTATTATAGCATAAAAGCGGTGGAACCGCAAGAATTATTCATTATTCATCAGTGTAAGCGACTTCATTTTTCATTATTCATTCGAAAATCCGTTCTCTTTTAATGAATAATGAATGATGAAAAATGAACAGTGAATAATACAAACAAAAATCCGCCCTCTTTCGAGAACGGATTTTTGTTTGGAGCTGGAGATCGGATTTGAACCGACGACCTACTGATTACGAATCAGTTGCGCTACCGGCTGCGCCACTCCAGCATATCTACTGCGGTGGTAAGCCGCAGAGAAATTATTTCATTAGAAAGGCAACTAAATCTGCAGAATAGCCCTCTTTGGTTTCGATCAAGCTTGCCACTTCCCTACTTAAATTAAAGGAGAAGTTCATATTTAAATGAACACGTTCATCCTTGGGAAGATCTTCGTCTTGCTCTTCATCATAGAAAAGTTTCAAGAATATTTTATCTTGATTTAAGTTATAGTTGCCTTGATTGCGAAGATTATAATCGATTTCTACAACGTCATTTGTAAAGGAATCGCTGGTTTCATAATTCGGGTGAAAGTACTTTACCAGTGTGGCGATCAAACGATCGCTTTTCTCACCAATGGAAGAAATCTTAACCGTGCCACTGGGATAGATCAACTGAAACATTTTAAATCCCAAGCGTTTTGCAATAATGGGAATTTCGATTTTAAAACCAATGATCTCTTCACCATCTTGTGCGCCAAGAGTCAGTACGCAGGCTGTTTGAGTAATTTCTGAATTAATGATAGAAAAGCGCAGCTCACCATCGTATTCTTCTGCAACTACGGGAATACACTGTTTCATAAACTTAACCTTTCTTCAACAATTTGAGAACTTCTTCGTAAAAGGAGTTAATATCCTTGAACTGGCGGTGCACAGAGGCGTAGCGAACATAAGAAACTTCGTCCAACTTTTTCAAAGTTTCCATGACCAATTCACCGATATACTCTGTGGTGATCTCTTTTTCCATGGAGTTATAAAGAACCGATTCCACATCGGATACAATTCTTTCCATATCTGCAACGCTTACGGGACGTTTTTCACAAGCACGCAAAAGACCTTTCATGATCTTTTCTTTGGAAAATGGCTCCCGCGTTTTATCTTTCTTTATCACTACCAACGGAATGGTTTCTATTGCTTCAAAAGTAGTGAAACGCTTAGCGCACGCCGTACACTCCCGGCGACGGCGGATCTTTTCCTCATCATCTGTAGGGCGGGAATCGATCACCTTACTTTCGGGACATCCACAAAACGGGCATTTCATTTTAAGAGCACCACCTTTCCGTATTTTTTACAACTGTACAAAATATTATAGCTTACTTTCCCTTATTTTGCAAGCATAAATTTGTCTTGAAGAAAAGATTTTGACACCGCAATTTCAGCGGCACGATCAAAATTATTTCGATAAACTTCGATCAGAGCAGGACCGCTATATCCACTGCCGTGCAAGATATTGCCGATGCGATCATAGTCCACCGTGCCCTGCCCCGGCAAAAGGCAAATATGTGTATCATCCCGGTCGTTAACATGAAAGTTAACGATTGCACCACCCATCGCTTCGGCTAAATGATAAGGATCTTGATTTCCTTTAAAAGCTTGTTTAATATCAAGAGTAAAGCGTACTTCGGGTACTCTTTGCCGCAGCCGTGCTGTAAATTCCGGACGATCCACACTGTTAAAAAACACATTTTCCATGGAATATACAATTCCGGTTTCTTCTTGAAGCCTCATTAACGGTGTAATGCAGTTCACATAATCATCCAAGCTCTCCAGACCAATACCACGGTCGCCGTGAATGTTGATCACTTTTGCGCCGAGTATTTTTGCCGCATCGGCATAGCGACGATAGAACTCAGTGGAATCCTTAATGCGTCGGGGATACGGAGAGAAAAACATATAATTCTCCAAAAAACTGGTAAAAGGATGAATCGAATAGATCTTAATGCCATACTGATCGCACTTTGCTCGTAAGGAATGCAAGTACTCCTCTTCCAACTCGCTGATCGTATTTAAAAAAACTTCACAAACGGGGATATTGAGAGCTGCTGCTTCCTCAACCGCCGCCTCGGGTTCCTGAGGATAAAAACATGCTAAAGACATCCCTACTTCCATGTCTACCTTCTTCCTTACTCTCAGCAAGCAGAAATTGCTTTATCCGCTAAAATTTTCTCAATTCCAGCAATTCTTACACAAACAGTAAAGCGCTCCATTGCCACTTCCAGTTCATCAACAGGCGGATAGGATGGCGCAATACGGATATTGGAATCTTCCGGATCGTTTCCGTAAGGGAAGGTGGCCCCCACCATCGTAAGAGAAACACCTGCTTCATCACATAAATGATAGATGCGGTTGGCACAACCGGGCAGTGCATTTACACTCACGAAATAACCACCCAAAGGATTACTCCAGGTGGCAATCCCCTTATCACCCAGATCACGCTCCAAGATTCTTAATACTGTTTCAAATTTTGGACGCAGAATGGCGGCATGCTTTTTCATTTGCGCCAACAGCCCCTCTTTGTTTTTAAACATGCGAACATGACGCAGTTGATTCAGTTTATCCGGCCCAATCGTTTGAACACCGGTTTGCTTTTTGATGTGTTCAATATTTTCTTCGCTGGCTGCCAGCATGGCAACACCGCTACCGGGATAAGAGATTTTAGAGGTAGAGGTAAACATATAAACCATGTTGGGATTACCAGCTTTTTCACACTCATCTAAAATATTTAATATTTGCGGATGTTCATCATAAAGATCGTGAACCGCATAAGCATTATCCCAAAAAATTCTAAAATCAGGCGCTTTGGGTTTTAAATTAGCAAACCGCCGAACCACTTCGTTGGAATAAACGGTTCCGGTGGGATTGAAATATTTGGGAACGCACCAAATGCCTTTAATTGCAGCATCCTCTGCCACAAGTTTTTCGATCATATCCATATCTGGGCCGTCTTCCAGCATAGGAATTGTGATCATTTGAATATCAAATTGCTGACAAATGGCAAAATGACGGTCGTAGCCGGGGGCAGGGCATAAAAATTTAACTTTTTCTTCCTTGCTCCACGGTTTTTCACTGTTACGGTTACCAAAACAGAAAGCCCGCCCAACCGTATCAAACATCATGTTCAGGCTGGAGTTACCGCCCAAAATTAATTGTTCTGAGCGCACGCCCAAAACATCTGCAAAAAGTGTTTTGGCCTCCGGAATACCGTCTAATAAACCGTAGTTGCGACAATCCAACCCACTTGCATCAAAACAATCCTCGTTGCTCTGAATAATACCCAACATTTTTTCGCTCAGTTCCAACTGCTCTGCACAAGGCTTACCACGAGTCATATCTAAACGAATAATATCCGCCTTATAGCGCGCATATTGGCTGCGCAGCTCTTCCAGTTCTTGCATTAACTCTTTGGAAGATGCATTCTTATAATTCATCATTATTACCTCTTTCCATTGGGATGTGACAGTTTGATAAACATAAGGGATCCGACCTTCACGTGCGCAAAGGTCGGATCACAACTATGAAACCACAACCGTTATTTGATATTTTCCAATTGTGCCAACCTTATAATCGTCGGGAAAAACAACAACAGCATTGAGCCGATTTGCTCCGCCGGGCAGCACCTGACTGCGTACATCCGCCACAATGGAAACATCTGATTCATTTAATTTCTTTAGATCCTCGGCAATTCCTCGAACCTTAACCGAAACGCTTTGTTCTTGAATTTCAGCATCTGTACCTTTCGGCAAATTTTCTAAAGACAATGACCTCACTTGGATCGTTTTGGTCTGCACATCATTGAATTTAACCAAAACTTTAGCGGTTTCAATATTCTCAACGTTTTTAACACCGTTGGGCAAAACAACTGCTATGCTCGTTTCAAAGTTTTCTGTGCGCTCCGCAACATCGATAACACCAAGATCTATTGCGTTAAGATTTTCCAAAGCCTCTGCACTGCCGGTAACAGTGATCGTATCCGGTTCAACAGTAGCGGTGCAGAAAGAACTGTCAAATCCACCGCTGCTATTGATAATACTAACAGTAAACGGAACTGTTTTTTCTTTTACAACTGCAACCGTTACATCAACAGTTTCCAAATCAGTAGTCAAAAAGGTTTTTGCAACCTCTTTACCATCCTGATCAACAAATATATAAGAACAGTTAAAGGTATTGGTTTCCTCAAAGAGATCTTGCTTAATCTCAACCTCGGCAGATACGATGGTGTCCACAATTGCCTTTGGACCGGTCACCGTAACAAAATTGTTCAGCATGGTGGGTTCTTCTAAAATATGGTCTTTCGGTACATCGCCAACCACTTTTACATTTACCTTAACGCTGGAAACGATATTGTTATCAAACTGCACCTTAACCGTATCGAGAGATTGATCGATGAGTTTTAAATTTTGCCCACCCAAATCAACCTTAACCGGCAAATTATACTCACCACTGTGCGTTACATTCCCCATATCCAATGATGCGGTGATCTTACCGATATTCATCAAGGCTATATTATCACGGGAACCGCTCACACGCACTGTAACTGTTTCATTCACTTCGGTCATGATTCCAAGACCTTCTTTTTGAGGGACTGAATCCTCATAATCTACAGCAATTTTAATGTTTGAAACGGTGGTATCGGTTTCGGGATCCACATATTCACAAATTAAAAACCATACAAAGATCGCCAATAATAAAGATACTAATTTCAAGACCCAATCATCACGAAAAAAACTGACGATCTTTTCTTTAATTTCTGCAATCATTTTTCCACCCCCGTTTTCTTCTTTTCTTTTTCAGAGCGGAAATTGTTGGTTAAGGTTTCACGAAGTTCATCAATGGTGATGCCAATGTGAATTTCACCGTTTTGTGCATAAGAAATTTTACCGGTTTCCTCAGAAACGACCACAATAACCGCATCGGAGGTCTCGCTCAGCCCTACGGCAGCGCGATGACGTGTGCCCAATGCTTTACTGATCTCTAAACGCTGGCTCAAGGGCAAAAGGCAGCCCGCCGCCACAATACGGAAATCACGAATAAACACTGCCCCATCATGAAGAGGCGTATTGGGGAAAAAGATAGTGACCAACATTTGAGCAGTAAGTTCACTGTTAATATAAGTTCCGGTAGTTTCCACCTCACCCAGTTTTGTTGTTTTTTCAAACACCATCAAACCGCCGATTTTACGGTTTGAAAGATCGGCACAGCAATCGCATACATTTTCAATTGCATTCTCGATCCGTTCCTGCTCTGTTCCCGCGCTTTTGGTAAAGGGTAATGCTTTGGTAATATTAATGCGCCCTAACTTTTCCAAAATAGAGCGAAGCTCCGGTTGGAAAACAATGATAATTGTAATGAAGCTCAACTGAAGGACATTGTTCATTAAATAACCAACAGCGCTCAGATCCAGCCATTTCGCCAAAACGATCAATACCAACAAGATCCCTAAACCACGCAGTAAATGACCGGCTCTTGTTTGTTTAATAAAATGCAACATGCTGTAAATTAAAAAAGCAACAACCAGTATATCAATATAATCTTTGAATTGAATGGTGCGGATCACGTTCATTACATGGCCGATAAAATCTGATAACATTGACACCCTCAACTTTCTTTTTATATAATCATAGATATTATAACATAACTATTTTTTAAAATAAATACTTTTTATAAAATATTAGTTAATTTTTTTCAATAAATATACTAATTGATCGATTTCCCGTTCGTTGTTATAACAGCCAAAACTAATCCGCACCATTCCACGTTTTTCAGTTCCCATACGTCGATGAAAAATAGGTGCACAATGAATGCCGCCCCTTGCATAAATGCCTTTATTGTCCAAATAAGATATAACCTCTCCCGAATGGTACTCTTTCAAATTAAACGGGATCACACCCAAACAATTTGTGGCATATGGAGCCATATATAATTCAATTTTCGGAACAGTTGACAACGCCTTATATGCATACATGGTCAGTTTTTGTTTGTGCTGATATAATTGTTCCTGCCCTACATCATTAATATATTGTGCAGCCGCAAGCATCCCGGCGCAAATCGGTGTTGGCAGCGTTCCACTTTCCAAATGCTCCGGCAATTCCACCGGTTGCTCCGGATTCATGCTTTCCGTACCGGTTCCGCCATAAATCAACGGACGAGGCACACGGTTGTTGATTAAAAGCACGCCTCCCCCCTGCGGACCCAAAAGCCCTTTATGGGAGGGTGCACAATAATAATCAATTCCGGTTTTCACAATATCGATGGGCAAAGATCCGGCCCCTTGGGAGCCATCCACGATTAGCAAAACAGAATCCGGTTTTCTTTCTGCCAATCGCTCAATGGGTAAAATACGGCCGCATATATTGGAACATTGCGTTAATACAATGGCTTTGGTTTTATGGCGAACCGCTTTTAAAATTCTCTCTATTGTTTTCTCATCGTCTGCAAAATCCACCGGAACTACGGTAACTTCTACCCCACAGCTTTGAAGATGCCATAACGGGCGTAATACACTATTGTGTTCCAGATCTGTTGTTATAACATGATCTCCCTTTTCAAATAATCCCAGCAGCACAGTGTTTAATGCATAGGTTGCTCCCGGTGTTAGGATTACATTTTCCGGTTTGTTCACACCGAACAACCCGCCCAAGGTAACCCTCGTATTATAAACCAATTCTGCAGCAGACATAGACATTCGATGCCCGCTACGCCCGGGATTAGCGCCGTTTCTTTGCAGCCAGCCTCCCACTGCTTTCACAACACATTGGGGCTTCGGATGGGAGGAGGCACTGTTATCAAAATAAATCAATACGAATTCCCCCGTTCACTTATTTATTTCAAAATGTCGTTATCACGTAGCATCCTTCGTGCATCATCGATATATTTTTCGGATACATTCAGGTAATAATAACACCCAGAGTCCCCGCTTCTTTTCCCAACATAAGCACGAATTCCGTTACGTTGCAGTAATTGCTTTCCTTTCATTGCATAGGTAGCGCTTTTAACAGGAATTTCCATATTATCACCTCTTTTTTAGCGTACCGCTTTATTTTATGAAAAGAAAAAATAAAAGTTGATTTTTCGGATATAACACCATATAATTTAGATATAATAATGTGCGCCAAGGAGATTAACTATGGTTCATCATCTTCACCCAACCGAATTGAATGAAAACGCCTTTTCACTGATTGGCGATGAATGGATGCTGATCACTGCCGGAGATCAAAACAACTGCAACACCATGACGGCAAGTTACGGCGGTTTTGGTATTCTTTTTGGAAAATCGGTTGCTCATATTTATGTGCGGCCCGAACGATATACCTATCAGTTTATAGAGGATCATTCCCATTTTTCACTTTGTTTTTTCGATCAAAAATACCATGATAAACTGCAATATTGCGGAAAAGTAAGCGGTAGAGATGTGAATAAGATCGAAAAATGCAACTTCAACACTTGTTTCACAGCTATGGGCGTTCCCTATTTTGAAGAAGCAAAATTAACCTTTATTTGCAAAAAAATATACGCTCAAGATTTGGACAAAAAATTACTGCTTGATGAAAAACTGCAAAAATCTGTATATGGATCCGGCGGGGTTCATCGAATGTATGTGGGCGAAATCGTAGATATACTCCGTAAAGAATAATTTAACCAAAAAGCGCTGAAAAGGAAAATCCCTTTTCAGCGCTTTTATAATATACGTATTTTTTCCGCCCTTGCCGCATCAAAGATATCTTTAACACTGCTCGCCTTTGTTGGGAGGGCGATTCCTCCAAGAGTTGAAGCGTGTGCGGTTCTGTGAAAATCTGTGCCGCCCCACCTTACCAGGTTATAATTCTCTGCATACTGTTCGGCAAGATGATCTTCTCTTTGGTCACTGCTTTTATTTCTCACCTCCACTCCATCAACCTCTTGTGGCAGCAATCGAATGATTTTTTCGTTCCTGCGCTGACGAAATGGATGTGCATGAATCAATATCCCCCCGGACACACGCACAAGATCACTATATTTCAATATATCAATGTTAGCTGCTTCCGGGTGATCATGCAACCACTCTTCATCTAACCCATAAGTCAACAATTCAGTCCCATTATCATTATATTCCCAACCAAGAAATACCTGAAGCCCCAAGGCCTCCCCCGCCCGTTTAGTGTTACGATACCCCTCCGCAAAGCACTCAACCCAGCAATGCCAGTCTAACTTCTTATCAACAGCAGTATTTCCGCCATAAAAATGATCAGTTATAATGATGCCCTGATAGCCTTTTTCGGCATAAATTTTTGCAATATCTTCCCCCTTTAATGAAGCACATCTACTTCCCTCCAAAGTATGGCAATGGGTTTCGTACAAATACATTTTTATAACTCCTCGCTTGTTATTGGGATAATTTATTTTGTAGATCTCTGCACAACAATATTCCCCATTCCTTAAGAACTGATTCATTAATGTAATGAAACCTGCATCTGCCGGCAAACTCTTCCAACCGCATTAAATATATTGGAAAATTCGGTTTTATTACAACATCCGGCGCAAAGGAAAGTACCATATAATAACTACGTGCATAGTAGTAAAGTTCGCAGCTTATTGGAAAGAGTTCGCGAAGGTTCTCCACAAACCTGAATACATCCGACCCTTGATCTGCTCTAAAAATATACACCTCTGTATCTGATCGGTCAGCCTTATCAAACTCAATTTTTTCCTTTCCATTCTGCTCCATTTTCGTCAGCAAAATATAATAAGTTCTGGAAACCCCCGGCACAACCTCAATCATAATGCGGCAATCTTGAAAATTCACCCCCGTTTGATCAAAGGTTTTTTGTATTAATTCGTATATAAATGCACGGGAAAGAGGATCATCATAATTCAGTTTTTCAAATGGAAGGTCATAATACTCGATGTCTTGATCCTCCATCAAAATTTTAACACGATTCTCATCCAAAACCTTCACCAGCATCATATTCCCTCCCGTCATTCTTATTATAGAATATGAAAGATGGGCAAATAGGTTACAGCTGTCCTTTTATCCGTTCCATGGCACCCTTTTCCAAGCGAGATACTTGCGCCTGGGAGATTCCAACCTCCGCCGCCACTTCCATCTGCGTTTTCCCCTCTAAAAACCGAAGTTCAATAATGTTCTTTTCCCGATCAGGCAATTTATTAATTGCATCTTTTATGAGCAACTCATCCAGCCAGTCATCTCCGCCTCGTCCGTCGCTAACCTGATCCATTACATAGATCGCATCATTGCCATCGGAATAAACCGGTTCAAACAAGGAAACAGGGTCCACAATAGCCTCCAGCGCCATTACCACCTCCTCTTTGCGCACATCAAGTTCTTTAGCAATTTCAGCCACAGTTGGTTCACGGCTTTTCTCATTTGCCAGCCGCTCCTTTGCAGATAAAGCCCGGTACGCCAAATCTCTGGTTGAGCGGGAAACACGCACCATATTGTTATCCCGCAGATAACGCCGAATTTCCCCCAAAATCATAGGTACACCATAGGTACTGAAACGAAGCCCCAAACTTAAATCAAAATTATCAATACTTTTAATTAAACCGATGCAGCCAACTTGAAACAGATCATCCATGCTTTCGCCTCGCCCGGCAAAACGTTGCACGAGAGAAAGCACTAATCGCAAATTCCCTTCCACAAACTGGTCCTTTGCCTTTTTATCCCCCGCCTTGATACGCCTGAGCAGTTCATTTTTTTCATCATTGGAGAGTATGGGTAATTTAGACGTATCCACACCGCTGATAACAACCTTATTGAGCATAGCAACCTCCAGCATATCTTTTTCAAAAAGATTATTTCCATTTTCATGTTTTCTTATGCGAACATAACAATTTGAAAAACATATGATAAACGGAGGTGATATTATGAAATACAATAGTTTTTGTGCCGCCAACAGCGGAGATGGTTTTGTATCACTTTTCGATACGATCTTAGATGAGAAAAAAAGTAAGATCTATTACATAAAAGGCGGGCCCGGAAGCGGAAAAAGCACACTATTAAAAAAGATTGCCTCCCTTACCGATGACGTCGAGCTAATTTACTGCTCCGGCGACCCAGGTAGTTTAGATGGCGTTGTGTTACCCCAGCAAAATGCAGTAGTAATTGATGCGACCAGCCCTCATAGCCACGAGCCCCATTATCCCGGTATTGGCGGAAATATTATAGATTTGGGTGAAGGGTGGAACCCGAACCTGATGGATAAACAAAAAATCATTGATTTGTGCGATCACAAAAGCGAGATATACAACAGTTGTTATGCATTACTAAAGGGCGCCAAAAGCATCCACACCGGGGTGTTTGCACCACTTATTAAGGAAATATCATTCTCAAAAATCAAAAATGCCGCAGATAAAATCCTACGGCAGAATGCACTATGGGGTAAGGAAAACGACAGTGCTAATATTCACCATCGATTCTTTTCGGGGATAACATCAAACGGAAGAATCACCTATTCCAATTCTTTTGCTTCTCTTGGTAAAAACATTATTTTATTAGATGACCGATGGATGATCGGTTATTTATTCTTAAATATATTAGAAGCACATTTAACTGAAAATGGCATTGATCACATCAACTGCTATCATCCTCTTTTAGGCAAAGAATATTTACAGCATCTGATCATACCTTGTGCGAATATTTCCATTGTTTCCCGGGACGGTATTTTTCCGCTGAACATCGATGAAGAAAATATTATTAAAAAGATCTCCATGCAAAGCATGCTCAACAAAGAATTCCTGAACGAACATAAAAACAAGCTGGCATTTATCAAACGAATCTTGCGAGAAATCGTTGACATTTCATGCCATAAATTGGATGAAGCTCGCACTATTCACTTGGAAATTGAACAAGAATACGCCAAAGGCACATGTTTTGATGCCACCAGTCACCTAAAAGAAAAATTAATAGATAATATATTTAACTAACTTGATTTTAGTAGGTAAATATGATAAAATCATAGAGAAATTGGAAGAAAAAACGGAGGAATGTTATGAAACTGATTTCATTTGCCGTACCCTGTTACAATAGCCAAGATTACATGCGTCGTTGCGTAGATTCATTACTTTCCGGCGGCGATAAAATTGAAATTATTATAGTAAACGATGGCTCCACCGATCGCACAGCAGAAATTGCAGACGAATATAAAGCCAAATATCCAAATATTGTAAAAGTTGTTCACAAAGAAAACGGCGGGCACGGCTCCGGCATCATGGCAGGGTTAGCAGAAGCCGAAGGTCTTTACTACAAAGTAGTTGACTCCGATGATTGGGCTGATGCCGAATCTTTGCAACGAATTTTAAGTTTAATTGAATCTTTTATAGAGCAAGAAAAGCAAATGGATCTGATCGTGTGCAACTATGTATATGAACACGAAGAAAGAAAACCGCACACCGTTCATTATCGAGGAACCTTACCAATTAATAAAGAATTCACCTGGGATGAGTGCGGCATTTTTGACATTAGCCGCTATATCATTATGCACGCCGTTTTTTACCGCACGGATCTGGTACGTAAAAGCGATCTGCAGATCCCGCTACATACCTTCTATGTAGATAATATCTTTCTTTATACCCCCATGCCTTACGTAAAATCTATTTATTACTGCGACACTGACTTTTACCGTTATTTTATTGGACGCAGCGATCAATCGGTTAACGAATCGGTAATGATCAAACGTGTGGATCAGCAACTGCGGGTAACAAAGATCATTTTAGAAAAACATGATCTTTCTGAGATTCGCAAAACCTGCCCAAAACTTTACCGCAACATGGTAAATTATGCCGGCATTATGGTGTTGATCTCAGCAGTATTCTTAATGTTGGACGGTTCCCCCGAAGCATTGCAAAAACTCAGAGATTTTTGGAAGTACATCCAGGAAGAGCACCCAAAACTTTACAAGCATTTTAGATACCGTTCCCTTGCCGGTTTTTATTACCACACCAATAAATTTATGCGTGCCATCTCTGTTGGTGGGTACCGCATTGTACAAAAAGTTTATAAATTTAATTAAGGTATACTATGACAAAGTTCAAAAATCTTTTTACAAAAAAATATGCGCATATCATTATGGTAGTCTACTTCCTGATCTATATGCCTTGGTTTGGTTGGTTAAATACCTTTTCGCCCCAACGGGAAAATGCCGTAGAAATGTTCTCAAGGCTGGATGATCTGATCCCCTTTTGTGAGCTCTTTGTGATCCCGTATTTTTTGTGGTTTGCATATATAGCGGCGGGATATGTATTTTTGTTTTTCAACAACAGATCCGACTTTTTAAGAATGTGTGCCTTTTTATACATCGGCATGACACTGTGCTTGATCATTTATATGATCTTTCCCAATTATCAAGCACTACGTGTAAATTACGATACATTAGGCAGAAATAATTTTTTAATCGAATGCATTCGGTTATTACAAACGGGCGATACACCCTATAACGTGTTTCCAAGCATACATTGCTTAAATTCCATTGGTATGAACATTGCCATTGTACGAAACGGGTGGTGCAAAAAGCACCCATCTATTATCGTTGGTGCAACCATTTTAACAACTTTGATTTGTTTGTCTACTGTTTTTGTGAAGCAACACTCCATTGTAGACTTTTTCGGCGCGGCTGTTCTTTCAGTAATTTTGTATTTTGCTTGTTACCGAATTTCTTGGAAAAAACTATTGAAAACGAAATGAGGAAAAAACCCCCGGCTTTGATTTTCCAAAGCCGGGGATTTATTCATTTATACATTATTTGGAATTTTGTTGTACCCTTTTTCATTTTCGGTAAGTTTGATCGTTTCGGTCCATTCTTCATAATCTTCTTCGTAATCGCCGGTTTTCATATCGGCAATACAATCGGATTTCCAAGCCTCAATGCCCTCGCCAATATAATAACAAATGGCATATCCCTCATCGATCTTAATGGCTTCAAAATCGCCTGTTTTACGATCCTTATTAAAAGTCCACTTACCAATATTGCCATCGAAGGAACTCTCTTTGTAGTTCTCGCAAAGACCGCCATTGCCGGAGGTTGCAGTATTTTCGCTGTATTTTGCCGCATATTCAATGAAGGTATCTTCTTTAAGACCGTCCTTTTTCATTTCCTCTACAATGTCGGCAGCAACATCAGCAATCTCATCTTTATCATAAGTGCTTGTGGTCAACACAATGTCCCGGATAGTACGGGTGGCAGATTCATCACGATAGGGAGTTGCCGTGCAGTAATAAACCGTATAGGTACCCTTTTCGTCATCATCAACGTATGTCTCTCCCACCTTGGCATTATCAAAGAGCCATTCAGATGCGGCATCATCTTCCACAAACAAAACGTTGGTTTTCTCTAAACCGTCTAATTCCGTTTCTACATCAGTTTCTAAATCTTCTTTTGTATACTCATCGGTGATGGTAGCATTGTCACGATAATCCTTTTCCACCCATGCAGTAAAATCGTCGGTAGAAGTAACTGCTGCTAATTGCTTAGCCTTGGCCTTAGCATCAGCATAAGTTTCCTTATTTTCGATATCTTCGGCTACAACACTGTAACTATAATAATCTACATAACGGTAAGAATCTTTATTCTTCTTATAATATGCATCGATCTCTTTATCAGAATAGGTCAATGAATCTTCATATTGATCATAAAATTTCTGCGCCAGTAAGGACAATTCTAAACATTTCACTACATCCTTTTCCTTAACGCCGGTGCCAAAGATAGTGCTCAAGAATTCCTCGCCACTCATTTTGTATTCCTTGGAACTCTCGTAATAAGCATCAAGTATTTCTTGAATGTTTTTTTGATCGTTTTCATCTAATTTAACACCTTCTTCCTTGGCCTTTTCTGCAAGGTAGAGATATTCTTTCACTTCAGAACCTGCCTGTTCCGCAAAATAGTCGTACCAAGAAGTACCGCTTTGCAAAGAACAATCTTGATCCTTTAAGGAAAGGGATGTATCTAACCCCAAAGAAGATAAATAAGATGAGTAGTTATTTGCAAAATTGTTGTACTGAGAATAGAAGAAATAGCTCATCATCGCAGCATCAACGGTATAATTATCAGTTTCAAGCACTACAGTATTCCGCTGAACATTGCCATTTTTATAAGATGCAGAATAAACAGCGTGGTAGATCAATCCGGTTGCCAAGCATACAATTGCAACCACTGCAACAATGATCGAGATGATTTTTGTGTTTTTCTGTTTTTTGGCTTTTTTAGCATTTGCAATCTTCATTGCTTCTTTTTCGGCAGCGCGGCCGGCGCGTATCCGTTTTCCTTTGCCCATGGTAAAACCTCCGTATAATTATAATACAATATATACATTATACTATATTAATCATATTTTGTGAACAGAAAAATAGTAAATAATATGTAAATAAATAATGCCCTTCAAAAGAAGGGCATTATTCTATTCAAATTACTGATCGCCAAAACGATTTCTTGCCACATAAGTGGTGTGCAGCAATTCATGAGCCTTGTGGCTACCGGGACGCTCTAAATAGGTCTTATAAATTTCTTTGATCATGGGGTTCTCATGAGATTTTCTGATCTTCATAGCAGCGTCGGTATCATACAATGCCTTTGCACGCATAGCACGCAGATCCTCATAGTTTCTCACAGATGCAGGCTGGAAGGGCTGACCGCCGCCATTTACGCAACCGCCGGGACATGCCATCACCTCAATAAAGGTGTAGTCGGCTTCACCGCTTTGAACCTTCTTCAGCAGTTCCTTGGCATTTGCCAAACCGGAACAAACAGCAACCTTAATTTCTAAATCGCCTACTTTGTAAGCAGCTTCTTTGATGCCTGCAGTACCACGCACATCGGTGAACTCCAATTTGCCCAGTTCCTTGCCGGTCAAGGTTTCCACTGCAGTACGCAGAGCAGCCTCCATAACACCACCGGTAGCACCGAAGATCAAACCGGCGCCGGAGCCGATTCCCAAGGGGGAATCAAATTCGCTGTCTTCTAATTTAGTGAAGAACAGACCGGCTCTCTTGATCATTCTTGCCAACTCACGGGTTGTAATGGAAATATCCACATCGGGAACACCGGCAGCGCTCTGATCTTCACGACCTACCTCAAATTTCTTTGCGGTACAGGGCATAACAGATACGCTAACAATGTCTTTAGGATCAATATTGTTTTTCTCAGCATAGTAGGTCTTAACCAAAGCACCAAACATCTGCTGGGGAGATTTACAGGAAGACAGATTGGGGATCATATCGGGGAAATAGTGCTCGCAGAACTTAACCCAGCCGGGAGAGCAGGAAGTGATCATAGGCAGAGCGCCGCCCTTTTGAACACGCTCGATCAGTTCGTTTGCCTCTTCCATAATGGTCAGGTCGGCAGAGAAATCGGTATCAAATACCTTATCAAAGCCTAACTTCTTCAGGGCGGTTACCATCTTGCCTTCCACATTGGTACCAACGGGCATATCAAAAGCTTCGCCCAGGGTAACGCGGATGGAGGGAGCAACCTGAACAACCACATGTTTGGTGGGATCAGCAAGAGCCTCCCAAACTTTGTCGGTATCATCTCTTTCTGCCAATGCACCGGTGGGACAAGCAACAATGCACTGACCGCAGGAAACGCAAGAGGTCAAGCCCAGGCCATCATCAAAGGCAGAACCGATATGAGTTGCAAAACCTCTTTCGTTGGCACCGATAACAGAAACACCTTGATACTTATCGCATACAGCTACGCAACGACGGCAAAGAATACATTTAGAGTTGTTACGGGTCATATGAACGGCAGTGTCATCAATATCATAGAAGTTCACATCGCCATCATAAGCATCTTCTTTTTCAACTTTGTACTCATTACACAAACGTTGCAATTCGCAATCGCCGGAGCGAACACAAGATAAACATTTCTTTTCATGGTTGGAAAGAATCAGTTCCAAAGTTTGCTTTCTTGCCTTCAGCACCATGGGGCTGTGGGTATAAATATCCATACCCTCTGCCACGGGGAATACACAAGCAGCAACCAAACGGCCTGCGCCGTTCACTCTGTTTTCCACAACACAGATCCGGCAAGCACCGATTGCGTTGATCTCCTTCAGGAAGCACAGAGTGGGAATATCAATATTCATTTGTCTGGCAGCCTCCAGAATAGTTGTGCCGGCAGGAACACTAACCGGAGTGCCGTTGATTTTTAAATTAATCATTTGCATTATCATCCTCTCCTTTACTTCCGCACAATTGCATTGAACTTACACTTACTCATACAAACACCGCACTTGATACATTTGCTTTGATCAATGGTATGCAGGTTTTTAACTGTGCCTTCAATTGCATTAACGGGACAGTTGCGAGCACACAGGGTACAACCCTTACAAGCATCGGTAATCTCGTAGCGCATCAGATCCTTACATACGCCTGCGGGACAACGCTTATCAATGATATGTGCCCCGTATTCATCTCTGAAGTAACGCAGAGTAGAAAGAACAGGGTTCGGTGCAGTTTGACCCAAGCCGCAAAGAGAATTGGCCTTAATATAGTAGCACAGTTCTTCCAGATCATCCAGATCCTGCATCGTAGCCTTACCGGAAGTGATCTTATCCAGATACTCCAGCATTCTCTTGGTACCGATACGGCAAGGAGTACATTTACCGCAAGATTCATCAACGGTGAACTCCAGGAAGAATTTAGCAATATCAACCATACAGTTGTCTTCGTCCATTACGATCAAACCGCCGGAGCCCATCATGGAGCCAATGGCAACCAGGTTATCATAGTCGATGGGAGTATCGATTAAAGAAGCAGGGATACAACCACCGGAAGGACCACCGGTTTGAGCAGCCTTGAACTTCTTGCCGTTGGGGATGCCGCCACCAATGTCTTCAATTACTTCGCGCAGAGTAGTACCCATGGGGATCTCTACCAAGCCGGTGTTGGTGATCTTACCGCCCAAGGCAAATACCTTGGTGCCCTTGGATTTTTCAGTACCCATGGAACCAAACCACTCGGCACCGTTCAGAATGATCTGAGGAATGTTGGCATAGGTCTCAACATTACAGTTCATGGTAGGAATTCCGAAGATACCTTTTTCGGAGGGGAAAGGAGGACGGGGACGGGGTTCGCCACGATTGCCCTCGATAGAGGTCATCAAAGCGGTTTCTTCACCGCACACGAAAGCGCCGGCACCCAAACGGATCTCCATATCAAAGTTAAAGTCGGTACCAAAGATATTGTTGCCCAACAAGCCGTATTCACGAGCCTGGTTAATGGCGATCTGCAAACGGTTTACTGCGATAGGATATTCGGCACGAATGTATACAAAACCTTTGCACGCACCCACTGCATAAGCAGCAATTGCCATAGCCTCAATAACTGCGTGGGGATCACCCTCCAAGATAGAACGATCCATGAACGCGCCCGGGTCACCCTCATCGGCGTTACAGCAAACATACTTTACATCTGCCTTGGTGCGGGAAGCCAGATCCCACTTTAAACCAGTGGGGAAACCACCGCCGCCACGGCCACGCAAACCGGAATCCTTAATGCATTGAACAACATCGGCAGGAGTCATTTCGGTAAGTACCTTACCCAAAGCTTGGTAACCGTCATAAGCGATATACTCATCGATGATCTCAGGGTTGATAACACCGCAATTACGCAGAGCAACACGCTTTTGCTTCTTATAGAAGTTGGTATCGTTCAAGGAAGCATGAACGCCTTTTTCTTCCATTTCAGCAACTTCGCTATACAGATATTTTTTAACGATACGGCCTTTAATAATGTGCTCGGACACAATTTCAGGAATTGCATCTGCATCAATCCGGCTATAGAAAGAGCCTTCGGGATAAACGATCATAATGGGACCCAAAGCGCAAAGACCGAAACAACCGGTCATTACAACTTTAACTTCATCCTGAAGATTATTCTTTTCCAATTCGGCGTTCAGAGCTTCCATGATAGTGGCAGAACCGGAGGATGTACAGCCTGTACCGCCGCAAATCAAAATATGGTTTCTAATCATTGCTTAAAATCCCCCTTACTTTTCAAATGCACCGATGGTGAATTCCTGAACAACCTTATTGTTCACGATATGTTCAGTTACTACCTTCGCTACTTTATCTTCAGTCATTTTAACATAGGTGGTTTTGGCGCCGTCGGGAGTAACCACTTCAACAACGGGCTCATATTGGCAAATGCCAATACAACCGGTCTGGGTGCAAATAACATTGTTCAAACGGCGATCTTCGATCTCTTTCAAAAATGCGTTCAGAACCGGGCGTGCACCGGCAGCAATACCACAAGTTGCCATGCCCACAACAACACGAACTGTGTTGGAGTCTTCGGTGGCGCGCAGATTTACTTTATTCTGCATTTTTTCTTTAATTGCCTGCAATTCAGCTAAAGATTTCATCTTATATTTTTCCTCCTTGAATGTCTTCTAAATTCTCGTTGATATATTCTCCGATCCAACTCAACACAGCGGGTTCCGAAAGGGGAACATCCTCCAGCTGAGCATGAAGCTCGTCGGTATCCAGTATAAAAGAACCGACATCGGTTGTATGGCGGTAAAGAAAATGGATTTGATCATTGGCTTGGATTAAACTAACCAGTGTGCTGCTCATGTCGCCAATGGGTGCACGATCCAAGTGATCCAGCTGAAAGGATGCAGCGATGATTGTGCCCTCTCCTACTTTCGATTCGATGGAAAAGGAACCGCCCGTATCCTCAGCACTTTGTTTGAACAACGGAATTCCCAAGCCAACCTTACGGGTGGTGCGGGTGGTAACAAAGGGATCTGTTACCTGTTTTAAAAAATCCTCGTCCATACCGCAGCCATTATCTTTAACTTCGATCTCAACCAGGTTTTTTGAAATGCTTTCAAAAACATTGATTTCGATCTTGTTCGCCTTAGCCTTGATGGAGTTATAAGTAATATCAAGAATATTAAGCGATAATTCCTTCATGGAACTCAGTCCATATACTTTTTCAGAATATCGGGAATATCACCAACAACCAAACGGCCGTATACTTCATCATTGATGGTCATTACCGGAGCCAAACCGCAGGCGCCGATACAACGGGTGGCCTCAAGGGAGAATTTACCGTCGGGGGTACATTCACCCACATCAATACCGATGATCTCTTTGATCTTATTCAAAATATCACCGGAACCCTTAACGTAGCAGGCGGTACCAAGACAAACACCGATCTTGTACTCACCCTTGGGAGCCAAAGAAAACTGTGCGTAAAAAGTAACAACGCCATAGATGTGCTCCAAAGGAATATCAAGACCCTCGGAAATGATCTTCTGCACTTCGATGGGCAGATAACCATAGATCTCCTGGGCTTCCTGAAGAACAGGCATCAAAGGACCATCTTGATCCTTATGCTTAGCAATCACTTCGCGCAACTGCTGCTCTTGCTCTTTTGTTCCTTTAAAAGGAACGGGACATTTGTTGCTCATGTTTTATCCTCCTTAGTATTGAAACTGCTTAGCAGTAATTTCCGACTAATTACAAACATATTAATTTTAACATATCTTTGCGCTAATTTCTACATATTTTTTAAAAATAATTAATTATTCTCATTTCGCAAATAATTAATTAAAGATTGAGCGGTATTTTCCGGCAAATCAACCAAATTTTCACAGGAATGCTCTCCAATATCTTGCAGATAATGGGCATCGGAATTGTGTATGTAGCGAAAAGGACGTTTTCCAAGCCCCGGCGTTGCCGCTAAAAATCCTTCCGGCAAGTTACGGGAGAGTTCAAAGCTACGAAACCCCATATAATCACCAACCATACCAAAGTTACCTACCAAACTTTTGGTGGATTTATCGATATGCGCCGGCACAGCCACTCCTCCATAAGATTCGATCAATTTGGGAAGAACATCCAAAGAAATTGACGTTGCGTTAATCAAATAACGATCGTCTTCACCGATAATATGATCGTCTTCATCCATCAGTTGCTGCGTACCAAAGATCTGCGGATTATTTTTAATTGGCGGAAGAGCCGGCTTTACTTGCTCATTATCAAATTTTTGCGCATCTTTCAAGGTCGGAAACAGGCATAGCACGTGAATTTCTTCGGCTGTTTCCAGCTCCATGGCAGGAATAACCGTGATACCAGCCTTCTCCCCCAGCCGCATTACCGCTTGTACATTACCGGTGGTGTTGTGGTCTGCAACTGCAATCATATTCAAGCCGCAGATCATTGCCATATTCACAATATTATTGGGCGTCATGTCTTCATCCCCGCACGGGGAAAGCGCCGAATGAATATGCAGATCGTAACGCAGCTCCATTATGCTTTGCTCCTTTATTTTTGTAATGCTTGGTTGATTTTCAACGCCGTATTATATGTGGTTTCTGCCGATGATAAAACGATAATATCGTTGTCTGTTGCCTTTTTCAAGGCATTTTCATCCGGACGAACGCCTTCGGAAAGAATAACGCAAGGCAGATCCGCCATCACAGCCACTGCCATTACATTCATATTGGACATCACAGTAACCAATGCATCCTCACTTCCGGCTCGACCGATCACCCAAGAAAGAAGATCACAACAATATGCACCGCTCACAGAGCGTGCCTCTACTTCTTTGCCATTATAATAAGTAAACCCGCAGGCTGCGGCAAGTTCATGAACATTCATTATTCCATAATATCCTTCAAACGGTTTTTCAGTACGATCAAACAATCGGAAAATTTCGCAGTCCCTTCCACCACATCCACAGCAAATGCATGACAGGAGGGGGATCCGCAAGCAGAACAATCAATGCCGGGAAGATTTTTCTCGATTTTTTGAATATCCTGCATTTTGATAAACGCCTTTTGCAGATCCTGATCCAACTGCATAACAGGATCAAACTCAACAGGTTTGTTCCACATATACTCTTCCGGCTTCAGATCATAATCCTTAATGCGGTTGCTGGAAACCGGCATATATTTACGAAGTTGACGCACTCGTGTACGGGCAATGTAGGGGTTTTCAATGGTAAGGCAACCGCCCACACAACCGGAAACACAGGCACCTAACTCCACAAAATCAACGCCCGTTAGTTTTTCATTCTCAATTTCTTCTAAAATTTTAATCACATTCTCCATACCGTCTGCCGCCAAATATTTTGTGCGTAGCAAAGCAGTGGCTTCGCCGCCGGTATAACCCCAGGAGATACCGGTGAGTCCACACTCCGACAACGGTTTGGGTTGTTGGATCTTGTTCATTGCCGACAAAAGAGGTTTATAGACATCGGAAATAGCCAGCACACCGTCAACATCGGTTTTATCTGTACCAAGAGGCTGGTGCATGGCAGTAACCTTTGCCGGACAAGGAGAAATAAAGAATATACCAATTTTTTCCGGAGCCAGGCCAGTCTTTTTAACCGCCTCCCTACGGGCGATCTCCGCCGCTACATCCACCGGTGCTTTTACACCGAGCAAATGAGGGATCAGCTTGGGAAACCGCACCTTGATCAACCGCAATACAGCGGGGCACGCAGTTGAAATAACCGGCTTGGGTAAATCGCCATTGTGCAGTATGTTGCGGGTGCATTCAGAAACCAGTTCTGCCGCTCTTCCCACTTCAAATACATCATCAAAGCCAATATCCAAAAGTCCGTTTAAAATGTAATCAACATTATCTAAATTATAAAATTGGCCATACAAAGCAGGTGCAGGCATGGCAACTTTATATTCATAATCCTGCAACATGGAAAGCTTATCAAACACGGCTTTTTTCGCACGGTGGGGGCAAACGCGAATACATTCGCCACAGTCGATGCAACGTTCCTTTATGATCATTGCTTTGCCGTTTTTTACACGTATTGCTTCCGTGGGGCAGCGCTTTACACAGGTAATACATCCCCGACAACGATCGGGGTTTAATGTTACGGAATGAAAGTATTCCATTAAATCACCTCAAGTATTGATCAATATCGTCAGCGTAGTGCCAACGCCAAGTTCTGTTTCGATTTTTAAATCGTCGGAATATTTTTTAATATTGGGCAAGCCCATGCCGGCCCCGAAACCAAGATTACGCACTTCATCCGGCGCAGTGGAATAGCCCTCTTGCATTGCCATCTCAATATCTTTGATACCCGGACCCTTATCGGCTAAAATAATTTTAATGGTTTCCTGGGAAATTTCAACAATAGCCTCTCCGCCCTCGGCATGGATGACCATATTAATTTCCCCTTCATACATCGCTATAGCCACACGGCGGATCACGTCAGGAGAAAAGCCCAGTTGCTTTAAAGTTTTTTTAACAGCAGAGGAAGCCTCCCCTGCCATGCTAAAATCGTCGCCGTCAACAATATATCTTAAAACAATCGATTCCATTATACCTTATCAACCCCTTCGCTTGATAATCCGTTTGCATAAAGCAAACCGCAGGCGGTATACAGGCGATATTCAGTAGCCAGCAAGGTCACACCAATGGTTTCCGCGAGGGCGATCACAGATTCGTCCGGCTTTTTTCCCCGCACAAATACAATGCACTTCATATCCATCATCTGTGCAGTACGAACAGTTTGGGGATTCACCAAACCGGTAAGTAAAATTCCCTGATCCTTCACATAAGCCAGTACATCGCTCATCATATCAGAACCGCAGGCGCTCTTCACTTCAAGCTCAAGCCCGCTTTCACAGCAAAGCACCTCTGCATCCAGTAATTCGCGCACCTTTGAAAGTTTCATGTTATTTCTCCTTTAATGAAGTTTTAAAATCACCGTAAAACTAATCCCTTTTATTTGTAAATTATAACATATATACTGAGCATAATCAAGATAAAAGTTGGTGATTTATCCGTTGACTTTTCAATGGAATAAGAATATAATATATATCAAATTCTATTTGAAAGAAAGGTGTATTTTAATGAGAGTTTACAATTTTTCCGCAGGTCCCTCCATGCTTCCTCTCGAGGTTTTGGAAAAAGCCGCCAGTGAGATGACGGAATACGGCACTTCAGGCCAGTCCGTTATGGAGATGAGCCATCGCTCAAAAGAATATGGAGCCATTATTGAATCAGCGGAATCACTGCTCCGTAAAGTACTTTCTATTCCCGATAACTATAAGGTTTTATTCTTACAAGGCGGTGCATCCAGCCAATTTGCTATGATTCCCTTGAACCTGATGACTAAAAACGGCAAGGCCGATTATGTAATCACCGGTCAGTGGGCAAAGAAAGCTTATAAAGAAGGCTCCCGTTACGGTGCCTGCCGTGCAGTTGCTTCCAGCGAAGATAAAACCTTTTCTTACATTCCCGAATTGAATAGTGCAGATTTTGATCCTGAAGCAGATTATTTCCACATCTGCTATAACAATACGATCTACGGAACCAAGTACTATAATTTGCCCGAAACCGGCAATGTCCCCCTGGTGGCAGATATGTCCTCTTCCATCCTCAGTGAAGAGATCGATGTATCCAAATTCGGCATGATCTATGCCGGTGCCCAAAAAAACATGGGACCTGCAGGTCTTACCGTGGTAATTATTCGTGAAGATCTGGTTGGTGAGCCCCAAGACATCACTCCCACTATGTTCACTTATAAAACACATGTGGAAAATGATTCCATGTTCAATACCCCTCCCACCTATGCTATTTACATTTTGAAACTGGTTTTGGAATGGATCGAAAGTATGGGCGGCATTAAGGTTCTGGAAGAGAGAAACAAGAAAAAAGCGAAGTTACTCTATGATTTTCTGGATCAATCCGAAATGTTCAATGCTACAGTTATGGGTGAATCTCGCTCCTTAATGAATGTACCCTTTGTTACCGGCAATGATGAGCTGGATAAAAAATTCATTGCAGAATGCACTAAGAACGGTTTTGTAAATATTAAAGGCCACCGTTCTGTGGGCGGCATGCGCGCCAGCATCTACAATGCAATGCCTTACGAGGGTGTTGAGGCCTTGGTTAACTTTATGAAGAAATTCGAAGAGGAAAACAAATGATGAAAATCCAAACCCTGAATAAAATTGCAAAGATCGGCCTGGACGGCTTTGATCAAAAATATGAAATCTGCGACACCTGCGATGCTCCCGATGGTATTTTAGTGCGTAGTGCATCTCTTCACGACATGGAACTGCCCACTTCTCTGCTGGCAGTAGCACGTGCCGGTGCCGGCGTAAATAACATTCCCTTAGATACCTGTGCAGAAAAAGGTGTTGTTGTGTTCAACACACCCGGTGCTAATGCAAACGCTGTAAAAGAATTAGCTATTACCGCTCTGCTACTGGCCTCCCGTGACGTTGTGGGTGGCATTGAATGGGCAAAGAACCTCACCGGTGACGATGTGGCAAAACAGGTTGAGAAAGGTAAATCCCAGTTTGTTGGTCCCGAAATTTTAGGTAAAAAGTTGGGTATCATCGGTTTGGGTGCCATCGGTGTGCTGGTTGCTAATGCTGCCCAACATTTGGGCATGGAAGTGCACGGTTATGATCCTTACATTTCCTTGCAATCCGCTTGGAACCTAAATCACCATGTTATCAAAGCCACAGATATAAACGAAATCTACGCTAACTGTGACTATATTTGTTTGCATGCCCCATTAAACGATGAAACCAAGCACAGCATCAACAAAGATACCATTGCTATCATGAAAGACGGCGTGCGCATTTTAAATCTTTCCCGTGCCGCTTTGGTAAATGACGAAGATATGGCAGAAGCACTGGAAAGCGGTAAAGTTGCTAAATATGTAACCGACTTCCCCAATGAAAAAACGCTCAAGATGAAGAATGCGGTCCCCATCCCCCATCTGGGTGCTTCCACACCGGAGAGCGAAGATAACTGCGCCGTTATGGCTGTAAAAGAATTGCGTGATTATTTGGAATTCGGTAACATTAACAATTCCGTAAATTATCCCAGCGTTTCTACCCCCTTTAATTCCGCACTGAGAATTTGCATTTGCCACCGCAATATCCCCAATATGCTTTCTACCCTTTCCACAATTGTATCTGCCGTGGGCGTAAATATCGAAAACCTGCTCAATAAGTCAAAGGGCGACTTCGCTTATACCATGATCGATTGTAACGAAGATATCGGCGATCGTGTTGTAGATGCATTAAAGGCAGTTGAAGGCGTACTGCGAGTGCGTTGTATTCGATAAATCAATATAAAATAAATAAAGACCGCTTTTCAAAAAGCGGTCTTTATTTATTTTCCAGCAATACTTGTTCGAGCAAATTTTTACAATCATCAACACAAGAAATTCGCCCTGCAGAAACTTTGTAAGCAGCAGCACCGGAAATTCCTTTAAGATACCAAAGCATATGCTTACGAAATTCAATGCAAGCCTTTTCTTCGCCCTTATCATCAACGGTATATTCCAGTTGTTTTAAACAACGTTCAAAACGTTCTGTAAGGGATATTTCCTTTACAATTCCTTTGGAAAAATATGCTTTGATCTGCCCAAAAACATCAGGATTTCCCAACGCCCCCCGTGCTAGCATCAAACCATCTGCACCGGTCTCGCATAATATTTTCTCTGCAGAATAGCAATCGGTAACATCACCGTTGGCAATCACAGGAATCTTGATATGGTTCTTGATGCGTTTGATCATCTCATAATTTGCTTTTCCGGCATAAAATTGCTCCCGCGTTCTTCCGTGAACTGTAATAAATGCGGCACCTGTATCTTGAATTATTTGCGCAAAATCAATTACATTGTCATCAATTTTATCAATGCCTATTCGCATTTTTACACTTACCGGAACATTACTTCCTTTTATTGCGGCGCTAACCAATTTTACCGCCAATTCCGGTTCACGAAGCAGCGCACTGCCGTCGCCATTGTTGAAAATTTTGGGTGCAGGACACCCCATATTAATATCAATTCCGGCGGGTGAAAAATGTTCACAAACAAAGGAGGCGGCATATTCCATTGATTCCGGTTCCCTGCCGAAAAGTTGGATCAGGAGTGGGGTTTCTATTGTTGTGTGCCTTGCAAGTTGTATTGTCTTTTCCGAATTGAAACGTATAGCCTTCGCACTTATCATTTCTGTTACTGTATAGTCAGCACCGCATTCACGGCAAATTCTGCGAAATCCACTATCTCCGGGCCCTGCCATAGGAGCAAGACCTATTAAACCACAAGGTGAAAATGCCAACAGTTACCCTCCTCTCATAAAAAATGCCCCGGTCGGCATTACCGACCGGGGCTTCATATAGCCTTAATTACTTCAGCTCAACAGTAGCGCCGGCTTCAGTCAGCTTATTCTTAATTTCTTCAGCTTCGTCCTTGGAAACAGCTTCCTTAATGGTCTTGGGAGCGTTGTCTACCAGATCCTTAGCTTCCTTCAGGCCCAGACCGGTGATTTCCTTAACAACCTTGATAACGTTGATCTTGGAAGCGCCAGCATTAGCCAGAACTACATCGAACTCGGTCTTCTCTGCTTCAGCAGCACCGGCAGCACCGGGAGCGGCAGCAACAGCAACGGGAGCAGCAGCGGAAACGCCGAACTCTTCTTCGATGGCATGAACCAGGTCAGCCAATTCCATAACACTCAGGGTTTTAATTTCTTCTACGATATTCTTAATATCAGCCATTTCTTTAATCCTCCAAATAAAATTAAATTATAAGTTATGCAGGGGTAGCTTCGTTTTTCTGATCCACAACAGCCTGCAGAGCACGAGCCAAGCCGGAAACGTTTCCGTTGAGGGCGTAGAGCAGCATGCAAAGCAAAGCTTCCTTGCTGGGCATAGTGGCCAGTTTTTCCAGTTCTGCAACAGAAACAACCTTACCTTCCACAAAGCCGCCCTTAATGGTGAAGTATTCGTGGTCCTTGCTAAACTCATAAAGAACCTTAGCAGGAGCAACAACATCATCATTGGAAACAGCCAAAGCAGTTGTGCCGTTCAAAACATCGGACAGTTCATCTAAACCAGCTTCTTTAGCAGCAAAACGAGTTAAGGTATTTTTAACAACACCGTACTCAACACCGGCTTCTCTCAACTTATTACGCAGAGCAGTATCGTCGGCAACGTTGATTCCGCTGTAATCTACCAAAACACCGGTCACCGCATTTTGAAGTTTATCCTTCAGTTCTGCAACGATCGCTTGTTTCTGAGCAATGATCTTATCATTTGCCATGAATTGATTACCTCCATTAGAATTACAAAAAATGCTCCCAAACACGCAGAGCACGCTTTGGGAGCATAAATATCCTTAAGATAAAAGCACTCCTCGGCGGGATATTAAGCCACATTGCGGCACCAGCTGTCTGCGAAGCATATTTTTGACTCGATAATCATACCACACGAGCGATATGATTGTCAAGACATTTTTTAAATAAATTTAGACTGGTTGATCTTAACACCGGGGCCCATGGTGGAAGCTACTACACAGCTCTTAACATACTGACCTTTTGCGGCAGCAGGACGAGCTTTAATAATAGCGCCCATCAGGGTGTTAAAGTTTTCAGTCAGCTTTTCTTTACCGAAAGAAACTTTACCAACCGGGCAGTGGATAATATTGGTCTTATCCAAACGATACTCAATCTTACCGGCTTTGATTTCGGCAATTGCCTTGGCAACATCCATGGTTACGGTACCGGCCTTAGGGTTAGGCATTAAACCCTTGGGACCCAGCACACGACCCAGGCGACCAACAACACCCATCATATCAGGGGTGGCAACAACAACATCATATTCAAACCAGTTTTCATTCTGAATCTTCGGAATGAGTTCTTCACCGCCAACAAAGTCGGCGCCGGCAGCCTGTGCTTCTTCAGCTTTTGCGTTCTTAGCAAAAACCAATACACGGGTAGTTTTACCGGTACCATGAGGCAACACAACAGCACCACGAACCTGCTGATCAGCATGGCGGGAATCTACACCCAACTTTACATGCACTTCAACAGTTTCGTCAAATTTAGCACGTGCAGCCTTGGTAACAGCATCCATAGCCTCTTCAACATCATACAATTTTGCAGCGTCGATCAGCTTGGTGCTTTCAATATAAGACTTTCCTCTTTTCACCTAAATAATCCTCCTTTGTGGTATTACGGAATGTTCCTCCCACAGATTTTCGGGGTTACTCTTCTACGGTAACGCCCATGCTTCTCGCAGTACCTGCGATCATGCTCATTGCAGCTTCGATATCAACTGCATTCAGGTCGGGCATCTTCTGCTCGGCAATCTTCTTGACCTGCTCCTTGGTAAGAGAAGCAACCTTGGTCTTGTTGGGGACGCCGGAGCCGCTCTCGATGCCGGCTGCCTTCTTAATCAGGACTGCAGCAGGCGGAGTTTTGGTAACAAAAGTGAAAGAATGATCTGCATAAACAGTAATTACAACCGGAATGATGTATCCGATGTCATTCTTTGTTCTCTCGTTAAATTCCTTAGCAAAAGCCATGATGTTGACACCATGCTGACCCAGTGCGGGGCCAACCGGGGGTGCCGGAGTTGCCTTACCTGCCGGAATCTGAAGTTTAATGAACCCTGTTACTTTTTGAGCCATTTTTAAACACCTCCCTCGTGTTTCAATGTGGTAATATAGCGGAAAGATTAAAGTTTTTCTCTCCTCCCACTTTGCGAAAACGCACCAAAACGATGCGAATTAGCCTTACTCTACAGGTGCGACCTGCTCGAACCCATCCTCATCAGAGGTTTCGCGCCCGAACATAGATACAACCACCTTCAACTTGGAAGATTCGGTATATACCT
>JAZSRD010000075.1:0-34754 GCA_045538295.1 Eubacteriales bacterium | reverse complement strand
GCTTGGTCCAGGTGGGAATGTAGGGGGTGATCCCTTTCACAATAATGGGGGTGCGGAACACTGTGCCGTCCAAAATGGCACGAATGGTGCCGTTGGGGGATTTCCACATCTCTTTTAAATTATATTCGGTCATACGGGCGGCATTGGGGGTAATGGTGGCACATTTCACTGCCACCCCATACTTTTTGGTTGCCATTGCGGAATCGTAGGTAACCTGATCGTTGGTTTCGTTGCGATGCTCCAACCCTAAATCGTAATATTCGGATTTCAGATCCACATATGGATAAATCAGAATATCTTTGATCATCTTCCAGATAATTCTGGTCATTTCGTCGCCGTCCATCTCCACCAGCGGTGTTTTCATTTGAATTTTTGCCATGGTATTATTCTCCTTGCTCTTTGGTATAAGCCAGTAAACTTCCGGCCTTTAAAATTGCTTTCTGCCGATCGGTAAAGGCGCAAACCAGCGGGATCTCCAACCCGCGGGTTTCGTTCAGCAGGGTCATTTTGCCGGTTTCCATGCCCTCGTAAATATTGCGAATGGTCAATTTGTCCCCCTGCTCCAGCTTATCGTAATCGGCGGGATCGGCAAAGGTCAAGGGCATGATCCCTGCGTTGATCAGGTTGGCAATATGGATCCGGGCAAAGCTCTTGGTGATCACTGCCCGCACCCCCAAATAAAGGGGAACCAGGGCGGCGTGCTCCCGGGAGGAGCCTTGTCCGTAGTTCATGCCGCCCACCACGATGCTCTCCCCGGCTTCCTTGGCACGCTCCGGGAAGGTTTTATCGCACACCCCAAAGCAGAACTGGGAAAGATAGGGAATATTGGAACGGTAGGGCAGGATCTTGGCGCCTGCCGGCATAATATGGTCGGTGGTTATGTTATCTCCCACCTTCAATACCAGTTCTGCAGAAAGGGTATCCTGCTGGGGCTTGGCATCGGGGAATTTCTTAATATTGGGACCTCGCAGAATCTCCAATCCCTTGGCCTCCTCCACAGAGGCGGGGGGGATAATGGCGCTGTCGTCGATCTTAAACTGTGCGGGCATCTCCACCTTGGGCGCCGTGCCCAGCAGGGTGGGATCGGTAATCTCGCCGGTGAGCGCCGCTGCCACAGCGGTTTCGGGAGAAACTAAATACACCTTACCGTCTGCAGTGCCGCTGCGCCCTTCAAAGTTACGGTTAAAGGTACGCAGGCTCACACCCCCGGAATTGGGGGAAAAGCCCATGCCGATGCAGGGGCCGCAGGCACACTCCAGCACCCGGGCGCCGCTGGCAAGAATATCCGAAAGGGCGCCGCAATCTGCCAGCATGGCAAGCACCTGTTTGGAACCGGGGGAAATGGAAAGGCTCACGTCGGGGGAAATGGTCTTGCCCTTTAAGAGGGCAGCCACCTTCAGCATGTCCAACAAAGAAGAGTTGGTGCAGGAACCAATGCAAACCTGATCCACTTTGGTGCCCTTAAGGGAAGAAACCTTCACCACGTTATCGGGGCTGTGGGGGCAGGCGATGAGGGGTTCCAGGGTGGAAAGATCAATATCAATGATCCGGTCATATTCCGCATCGGGGTCGCTTGCCAAGGGACGGTAATCTGCCCCTCTGCCCTCGGCCTCCAAAAAGGCTTTGGTCACTTCGTCGGCAGGAAAGATAGAGGTGGTGGCACCCAGCTCGGTGCCCATATTGGTGATGGTGGCACGCTCCGGCACAGAAAGGGTCTTTACACCTTCGCCGCCCCATTCAATAATGTAACCAACGCCGCCCTTTACAGAAAGTAGCCGTAAGATCTCCAAACTCACATCTTTGGCAGTAACAAAATCCCGCAGCTTACCGGTCAGGTTGACCTTGATCATTTTGGGCATGGTGATATAGTAAGCGCCGCCGCCCATGGCAACTGCCACGTCCAGGCCGCCGGCACCGAACGCCAGCATGCCAATACCGCCGCCGGTGGGGGTGTGGCTATCGGAGCCAATGAGGGTCTTGCCGGGAATGCCAAACCGCTCCAGGTGCACCTGATGGCAAATACCGTTGCCGGGGCGGGAGAAATATAGACCGTGCTTTTTGGCCACCGATTGAATGTAGCGGTGATCATCGGCATTTTCAAAGCCGGACTGCAAAGTGTTATGATCGATGTATGCCACACTTCGCTCGGTACGCACCCGCTCAATTCCCATGGTTTCAAATTCCAAATAAGCCATGGTGCCGGTGGCATCCTGGGTCAGCGTCTGGTCGATCCGCAAAGAGATCTCGGTGCCGGGGATCATCTCGCCAAAAACCAAATGCTCTTGAATAATTTTTTGTGCAATTGTAAGTCCCATTTTTAATTTATCCTTTCATCACATGGTTTTTGGCGTTTTCCGTATGGCGCAGCATGGCTGCGGCAGCAGCCTCGGGGTCGTGGCCGGCAATGGCTTCATAAATTGTCCGATGCTCCTCCACCGAAGCGGCGGCACGGCTGTTATTCTCCACCGAACGCTGCCGGTACCGTTGGGCTTTTTTATGCAAGGGGAGCAGAGCATCGTAAAACACCGTGCTGCCGGAAAATTTATAGATCAGTTCGTGGAATTTACTATCCATCCCTTTGATATGGTCGGAATCATGCTTGGTTACATAAAATTCCAGCAGATCCAGGGTTTCTTTTAGTTGAGCCAGTTCCTCGTCGGTGATCCGCAGGGCAGTGCGGGCGGCAACCATTCCTTCGGTTTTGAGCCGCAGTTCCATAATATCCTGCAGATCCTCCTGGGTGATGCCCAATACCATCAGCCCTTTGCCGGTATCCTCTAAAATATGCTCCTGCTGCAACCGGCGCAAAGCCTCTCGCACCGGGGTGCGGCTTACGCCCAAGGCCTGGCACAGTTTCATTTCTGTAAGGATCTCGCCCCGGGGATACTGCCCGCTTAAAATATCGCTTTCTAACCGTTCAAACACTTGATCGGCAAGGGAAAAATTCTTATGTTCGATCATGCATGTGCTCCTTTCAGTTCTTCCCACTTGGCTTCCAACTCGTGGGTGGAGAGGTTGGTCTGCCGGCCGCCCTCATATTCCCGATCTACCCATTCCTTCATGGCGACCACACGGGGATCCTTTTTGCTGACCTCTTGCTCCCCGGAAAGGTTGTAGTGCTCGTTGATCCAGTAAGCAATTCCGGCAAGTCCGGAGGTTTTGCTGATCAGCACCGAGGCAGGGCGGTTCAGAATCTTTTTGGTGTCGAAAATATTGTAGATCTCTTCGTCTTTCAGTAATCCGTCGGCATGGATGCCGGCACGGGTCACGTTGAAGTTATCCCCAATAAAGGGGGTCATTACCGGGATCTCATAGCCGATCTCCCGCTTAAAGAACTCTGCGATCTCGGTGATCACCGTGGTATCCATGCCGTCCAGAGCGCCACGGAGGGAGGCATACTGCATCACCATAGCTTCCAAGGGCACGTTACCGGTGCGCTCGCCGATTCCCAGCAGGGAGCAGTTCACCGCAGAGGCGCCGTAAAGCCATGCGGTAGAGGCATTGGCAACAGAAAGGTAAAAATCGTTGTGTCCATGCCATTCCAGCAGTTCGCTGGGCACATCGGAATAGTGCTGTAAACCGTAAATGATACCCGGCACGCTTCGGGGGAGAGAAACCTCCGGATAGGGCACACCGTAACCCATGGTATCGCAGGCCCGGATCCGCACGGGGATCTTGGCATCTTTAGACATTTTCATCAGTTCGTTCACAAAGGGTACCACAAAACCGAAGAAATCGGCACGGGTAATATCCTCCAAGTGACAGCGGGGCATTACCCCAGCCTCAAACGCCTGCTTCACCGCCGCCAAATAGGTATCCATTGCCTCCCGGCGGGTCATCTTCAACTTTTTAAAAATGTGATAATCGGAGCAGGAAACCAAAATGCCCGTTTCCCGAATTCCCAGATCCTTTACTAATTTGAAGTCCTCTTTATTGGCACGGATCCAAGTGGTGATCTCCGGGAACCGCAGTCCCAATTCCTGGCACTTGCGCAGAGCTTTGCGGTCCTTTTCGCTGTATACGAAAAACTCTGTTTGGCGAATAATGCCGTAGGGACCGCCCAGTTTAGAAAGCAGCTTATAGATCTCCACGATCTGCTCCACACTGTAAGGCTCCACCGACTGCATTCCGTCGCGCAGAGAGGTATCGGTGATCCAGATCTCCTCCGGCATGCCAATGGGCACCCGCCGATGGTTAAAGGATACCTTGGGGATCTCCCCGTAACTGTATACGTCCCGGTATAAATTCGGCTCCGCTACATCTTGCAGTTCGTATTTATATGTTTCGTCTTCCAATAAATGGCTGACATGGGAAAGTTCCAACATCTTCGTTCCTCCTTGGGTATTTGTATGATTGTATACAATTATACTTATATACTTTTTCTTTGTCAATGATTATATTTATATAATTAATACTAATTTTTCCCATGATTTTATGCAACCTGACATGGTTTTTGGATATAAATTTCAGAAAGCCGCTAATTTCACTCAAAACGAGTGCAGATCTCATGGAACCGCCCCGAAGTTTAGATAAAGACTTTCAAAAATGGATGCAGAATTTGCCGAGCTGATCCCGCCGGCGTATGTGATACGCCAAGCGGTCAGTTCAGCAAATAGCAGAAAATTTAAAATTAAATCCCGGCCTCTGCCGGGATTTTTCCTTAATAAAAACAGAGAGAAAGAGCAAAACCCTTTCTCTCTGCAATTCTTATTCATTGGCTATAACCGTCTTTTTTATTTTCTGCGGTCTGCGCCTTTTTTGGAAGTCTTAATAGTTTTCTTTTCTTACCTCGAAATAGCTCTTGGGATGTGCGCAAACGGGGCACAGTTCGGGAGCCTTTTTGCCCATTACCAGGTGACCGCAGTTACGGCATTCCCACATGGTCTCTTCGCTCTTTTCGAACACCTTCTGCATCTCTACATTGTTCAGCAGAGCTCTGTAGCGCTCTTCGTGAGTCTTTTCGATAGCGGCAACAGCACGGAACTGGTAAGCCAGCTTGGTGAAGCCTTCTTCCTCTGCTTCTTTAGCAAAGGTATCGTACATATCGGTCCATTCATAGTTTTCGCCTTCGGCAGCAGCCAGCAGGTTGGCTGCTGTATCGCCCAGCTCGCCCAGAGCCTTGAACCACAGTTTGGCGTGCTCTTTTTCGTTATCGGCGGTCTTCTGGAAGATGGCAGCGATCTGCTCGTAGCCTTCCTTCTTTGCAACAGATGCAAAGTAGGTGTACTTGTTTCTTGCCTGGCTTTCGCCTGCAAAAGCGGTCATTAAGTTTTTCTCGGTTTTAGATCCTTTCAGTTCCATGATGTTTTCTCCTTTTTATATATAATTAATTTTGACACTTGTTGCAGAGGTAGTGGATGCCCAGCTCATATTCCCGCACCGGGAACCCCAACCGTTCTTCCATTTCCTCTAATAAACCCTCGGAGGGATGATCGCAAACCTTGCCGCATCCATCACATATGAGGTGGATATGAGGAATATGACTTTTATCGTACCGATCGGTGCGGTCCCGGAAGGTGATCTTTTTGATCTCCCCTTCTTCGGAAAGGCGGATCAGGTTGTTATAAACCGTTGCCAGAGCAATGCCCGGCATCTCTTCTTTTGCACGCTGATAAATTTCGTCGGCCGTCAGGTGCCCGCCGGATTCCCGGATCAGCCGCAGGATCAATGCCCGTTGCTTGGTCATTTCCTCACCTCCGTTTTTAGAATTGTTCTAAATTCTGTTTACAGTATAACAGAGTTTTTTTCATTTGTCAACACTTTTTTAGAATAATTCTAAAAAAATTCTCGCCATAGAAATGGCGAGAATTTGCTACTTAATATATTATTATTCAAACAAGCTCTTACCGGTCATTTCTGCCGGGATGGGCAGATCCAGCCACTCCAGCATGGTGGGAGCGATGTCGCAAAGCTTACCGCCCTCACGGAGTTTGCAATCGTAATTATATACGATAAAGGGAACGGGGTTGGTGGTATGAGCGGTAAAGGGAGAACCGTCCACATCTACCATCCGATCGGCATTGCCGTGGTCGGCGGTCATAAACATGGCGCCATCCATCTTTTTAACAGCGTCGGCAACCTTGCCCACGCAGGTATCCACTGTTTCAACAGCCTTTACAGCAGCTTCAAACACACCGGTGTGACCCACCATATCACAGTTGGCAAAATTAAGGATCACCACGTCGTATTTGCCGCTCTCAATATGGGCAACTGCCTTTTCGCACACTTCGGGTGCGCTCATTTCCGGTTGCAGATCGTAGGTGGCAACCTTGGGGGAAGCGATCAGTTCCCGATCCTCACCCTCCGAAATGGTTTCCACACCACCGTTAAAGAAGAAGGTTACATGGGCATATTTCTCGGTTTCGGCGATCCGCAGTTGGGTCTTGCCGCAAGCGGCAAGGTATGCGCCCAGGGTGTTATCCAAAGACTGGGGCTTAAATGCCACATGAACACCCGGCATAGAAGCATCGTACTGGGTCATGCACACATAGTAGAGGGGGAAGCAACCGTTTTTCCGCTCAAAGCCACTGAAATCGGGATCCACCAAGGTACGGGTGATCTCCCGGGCACGGTCGGGGCGGAAGTTGAAGAATACCACGCTGTCGTTTTCACCGATGGTGGCACCCTCCAGGCAAACGGTGGGAACCACAAATTCGTCGGTCACGTTCTTGCCCTCGGCATCTACGGTTTCGTAGGAAGCCTTGATGGCGGCAACGGGATCGGCATTTTTAATACCCTCGCCGTAGCACAGAGCGGCATAAGCCTTTTCCACCCGCTCCCAACGGTTATCCCGGTCCATTACATAGTAGCGCCCCATTACGGTAGCAACCTGCCCTACGCCGATCTCTTTGCATTTCTCCACACACTCGGCCACAAAGTCTGCACCGCTGGCAGGGGGAACATCACGACCGTCCAGGAAGCAGTGCACATATACTTTGGTCAAGCCGTTTTTCTTTGCCATTTCCAGTAACGCCCACAAATGGCTGTTGTGAGAATGCACGCCGCCATCGCTCATCAACCCCATCAGGTGCAGGGCTGTGCCCTTTTCCTTGGCGTTGTTCATGGCGCCCATCAGGGCTTCGTTTTCAAAGAAATCCCCATCCAGGGTGCTCTTGGTAATACGGGTGAGTTCCTGATAAACCACCCGACCTGCACCAATATTGGTATGGCCCACTTCGCTGTTGCCCATCTGCCCGTCGGGCAGGCCCACATCCATACCGGATGCACCGATGGCGGTGGTGGGGCAGTTTTCCTTTAAAGCATCGATATTGGGGGTTTTAGCGGTATAGATGGCATTCCCCTCGGTAGCGGGGTTATTGCCAAAACCATCTAAAATACAAAGAACTAAAGGTTTTTTGCTCATCTTACTTTACTCCATGTACCACAACAGAGAAATCTTCGGCCTTCAGGGAAGCACCGCCGATCAGACCGCCATCCACATTGGGCTTAGCCAGCAGGCCTTCGGCATTTTTAGCGTTCATGGAACCGCCGTACTGCACGGTGATCTCCTCGGCAGCCTCGGCACCAAACATTTCGGCAACTGCGGCACGTACAAAGCCGTTGCCCTCATCTGCCTGATCGTCGGTAGCGGTAACGCCGGTACCGATAGCCCAAACAGGCTCGTAAGCGATAATCACATTCTTAAGCTGCTCGGCAGTAACATTGGTAAGAGCCATTTTGGTTTGATATTTCAGCAGGGTTTCGGTGTAGCCCAGTTCTCTTTGCTCCAGGGTTTCGCCCACGCAAACGATGGCTTTCAGGCCGGCGTTCAGGGCAGCCAGAGTGCGCAGGTTCACAGTTTGGTCAGTCTCGCCAAAATATTGCCGACGCTCGCTGTGACCGATCACCACATATTCCACACCGCAAGCGGTGAGCATCTCGGCAGAAACCTCGCCGGTGTAAGCACCGGAAGCCTTAAAGTGCACGTTCTCGGCACCGATCTTAATATTAGAGCCTTTGGCAGCCTCTACAGCGGCGGCAATGTCCACATAGGGCACACACAGAACCACATCACATTTAGCATCTGCCAAAAGGGGCTTCATCTCGTTGATCAAAGCAGCAGCCTCCGCAGGGGTATTGTTCATTTTCCAGTTACCGGCAATTACATATTTTCTCATTTTTATAATTCTCCTTTTTAAATAGATATGAAAGCTGCGGAACGGAATAAATCCGTTCCGCACGCAAAAGGTTCTTACTTATCGTTCAGAGCAGCGATACCGGGCAGTTCCTTACCCTCCAGGAATTCCAGAGAAGCACCGCCGCCGGTGGAGATGTGGGTCATCTTATCGCCAAAGCCCAGGGTGTTTACAGCAGCTGCACTGTCGCCGCCGCCGATCACGGTTACGGCATCGGTTTCTGCCATAGCCTTAGCAACAGCCATGGTGCCCTTGGCAAGAATGGGGTTCTCGAACACGCCCATAGGGCCGTTCCAAACCACGGTCTTGGCGCTCTTTACAGCCTCAGCATACAGTTCGGCAGTCTTGGGACCAATATCCAGGCTCATCATATCGGCAGGGATCTTATCGGCATCCACAACAGCGGTTTCGATCTCTGCATCGATGGGATCAGGGAAGCTCTTGGTGATGGTGCAGTCTACGGGCAGCAGGAGTTTTACGCCCTTTTCTTCTGCCTGCTTCATCATATCCCGGCAATATTCGATCTTGGTTTCGTCCAATAAAGAAGTACCGGTGGTATAGCCCTTGGCAGCCAGGAAGGTGTAAGCCATACCGCCGCCGATGATCAGGGTATCTGCCTTCTTCAGCAGATTTTCGATAACGGTGAGCTTATCGGCAACCTTGGCGCCGCCCAGAATGGTAACAAAGGGACGCTCGGGAGCATCAACTGCATTGCCCAAATACTGCAGTTCTTTACCGATCAAGTAACCGGCAACTGCTTCTTTCACATGGCTTACCACACCAACGGTGGAGCAGTGAGCACGGTGAGCGGTACCGAAAGCATCGTTAACAAAAATATCTGCCAAAGAACCCAACTCGGCACTGAAAGCTTCGCCGTTTTTGGTTTCTTCTGCACGGTAGCGGGTGTTCTGCAGCAGCACAACGTCGCCCTCTTTCATAGCGGCAACAGCGGCTTTGGCGTTCTCGCCTACCACGTTATCGTCGGCAGCGAACACAACTTCCTGACCCAACTTCTCGGAAAGACGCTTGGCAACTGGTGCCAAAGAACATTCGGGCTTAGGCTCGCCCTTGGGCTTGCCCAGGTGGGAGCAAAGAATTACCTTGCCGCCATCAGCGATCAGTTTCTTGATGGTGGGCAGAGCGGCGTTGATCCGGTTTTCGTCGGTAATCACGCCGTTTTTCAAAGGCACGTTAAAGTCGCAACGAACTAAAACGTTTTGACCCTTTACGTTAATGTCGTCTACAGTTTTCTTGTTGTAAGCCATAACAATAACTCCTTTTTATTTTATATAATTATTTACCACAGATTATTTTAACATTAAACCCTGCGTTTTGCAATATATTTATTTTAATAAATTCACCGAAAATTCATTGTTTAATTGGAAAATTTATGCTATAATATCCATTTGTATAACGAAATTACCCTAAGGAGAGAACTTTCATGGGATTTTTTAATAAGCTTTTTGGTTCCCATTCCGACCGGGAACTCAAGCGGATCCAACCCCTTGTGGACCGGGTACTGGCACTGGAAGAGCAGTACACCGCCATGACAGAGGAAGAGTTGAAAGGGCAAACCAATTTATTAAAAGAACGGCTTGCCGCCGGAGAAACGGTAGACGATATTTTACCCGAGGCCTTTGCCACCATGCGGGAGGCTGCCTGGCGGGTGCTGGGCATGAAGCATTATCCGGTGCAGGTGATCGGCGGCATTGTGCTCCACCAGGGCAGAATTGCCGAGATGAAGACCGGTGAAGGTAAAACTTTAGTAGCCACCCTCCCCGCCTACTTGAACGCCCTTACCGGCGAGGGGGTACACGTGATCACCGTAAACGATTACCTTGCCCAGCGCGACAGCGAGTGGATGGGTAAAGTATACCGTTATTTGGGCTTAAAGGTAGGTTTGGTGATCAACGGCATGAAGCCGGAGGAAAAGCAAGAAGCCTACGCTGCCGATATTACCTACGGTACGAATAACGAGTTTGGTTTTGATTATCTGCGGGATAATATGGCGCTATATAAAGCCAATCTGGTACAGCGGGGCCACGCCTTTGCCATTGTGGACGAGGTGGACTCTATTTTGATCGACGAAGCCCGCACCCCCCTGATCATTAGCGGTCAGGGCGCCAAATCCACCGAAATGTATAAATTGGCGGATAATTTTGTAAAAGGGCTTACCCCTTTTAAGGTGATCCGTACCGACGATAAGGCAGATTACGACGCCTATGCCAAAATGGAATACCAGGAACTTTTAATGGGGCATTACCTCACGAAGGAGGAGCATGCCCAGCTGCAAAATGCCGATTACCTGATCGAAGAAAAGAGCAAGCACGTTACCCTTACCGCCAAAGGCATTGCCAAGGCAGAGCAGTTTTTCCAGCTGGAAAACTACGCCGACCCTGCCAACATGGAGGTAAACCACCACATCAACCAGGCGCTCCGTGCCCGGGGGATCATGCACCGGGACATCGACTATGTGGTAAAAGAGGGGCAGGTGCTGATCGTAGACGAATTCACCGGCCGTATCATGTACGGGCGGCGGTATAACCAGGGCTTGCACCAAGCCATTGAGGCCAAGGAAAACGTTACGGTGGAAAAAGAAAGCAAGACTTTGGCCTCCATCACCCTGCAAAACTATTTCCGCCTTTATAAAAAGCTTTCCGGTATGACCGGTACCGCCCTTACCGAGGAGGATGAATTCCGGGGCATCTACTCCCTGGACGTGGTGGAGATCCCCACCAACCGTCCCAACATCCGCAAGGACCACCCGGATATGGTATTTAAGACCGAAAAAGGCAAATTCTTAAATGTGATCCAGCAGATCGAAGAATGCCACGCCAAGGGTCAGCCGGTACTGGTGGGCACCATCTCCATTGAAAAGAGTGAACTTTTAAGCGCCCTGCTGCGCAAACGGGGCGTGCCCCACCATGTGCTGAACGCCAAGCACCACGAAAAAGAGGCGGCGATCATTGCCCAGGCAGGTAAATTTGGCGCTGTTACCATTGCCACCAACATGGCAGGTCGTGGTACCGATATTATGCTGGGCGGTAACGCCGAGTTCCTTGCCACCGAAGAACTGCGCAAAAAGGGCTACGAAGAAAGTGTGATCACCGAAGCTACCGGTTATGCAGATACCAACGATACAACCATTTTAGAGGCTCGAAAATTCTATCAAGACACCCTGGCTGCCCACAAAGAGGCCATTCAGGAAGAGGCCGCCCGGGTGCGGGAAGCCGGCGGTCTGTTTATTTTAGGTACCGAGCGGCACGAAAGCCGCCGGATCGATAATCAGCTGCGGGGCCGTGCTGCCCGCCAGGGGGATCCCGGTGCCACCCGGTTCTACCTCTCCCTGCAAGACGATCTGATGCGCCTGTTTGGCGGCGAGCGGGTAAATGCCATGATGAATACCCTGCGGATGCCGGAGGATATGCCCATTGAAGCAAAACTCCTTACCGGCGTGATCGAAAAGAGCCAAGAGCGGGTGGAGGGCGCCAACTTTGCCCGCAGAAAACACGTGCTGGAATACGACGATGTAATGAACAAGCAGCGGGAGCTGATCTACGACCAACGCCGCCAGGTGCTGAACGACAGCGACCTGAAAGAAACCGTTCTTAAAATGATGGACGATCTTATCGATGCAGAGGTTGCCCGCAATCTGGCAGGGGAAGATACCACCCTGTGGAACTTCGACGCCCTGCGCCGGGAACTGGAAGGAATTGTTAACACTGCCGACGACTTCCGCTACACCCAAGAGGAACTGATGGAGCTGGATCCCCAAGATGTGGCAGATCAATTAAAAGAAAAAGGCCGTGTTGCCTACGATGCCAAGGAAAAGGAACTGGGCTCCCCCACCATGCGGGAAGCAGAGCGGGTAGTGCTGCTCCGCAGTGTAGACCGCAACTGGATGGAACATATCGACAATATGGACGATCTGCGCCAGGGCATTGGGCTGGAGGCCTACGGTCAGCGTAACCCGGTGGTGGAATTCAAATTCCAAAGCTACGATATTTTCGACGCCATGATCGAAACCATCAAAGAAAATACCGTGCGAGGGATCTTCTCCCTGCGGTTGCGTAAGGAAGAGGAAGTAAAGCGGGAGGCTGTTGCCAAAGAAACCGGCACCTCTGCCGGCTCCGACGGCACTGCCCGTAAAAAAGCCCCCGAAAAGGTGGGTAAGAAAGTGGGACCCAACGATCCCTGCCCCTGCGGCAGCGGCAAAAAGTACAAAAAGTGCTGCGGCGACCCCGCAAAAAATAACGCATAAAAAAAGCCGAGCGGTCACGCTCGGCTTTTTTTAGTTCCAATATAGCACGATCTCTATTTCACAAGGATGGCTTTTTTCTGCCGGAATTTCCATTACTGCCCCGGCACTGAGCAGGGTTTGCACCCACATTTTTGAAAAAGCGGCAAACCGGCGAAAATTAAAATATAAATGCATTTCAATTTGATCGCCATCCTCGTAAATATCTGCATCCACACCACCATTTTCAGAAAAGAATTTGCACATTTTAATAAAATCACTTTTTGTTCTGAAATGTTGCACCTTGATCTGTTTATCAACAGGCAGCACCCCCGTTGACGGAATTTTATGATAGTTTGAAAAAATATGTTTTCTCATATAAAACACCTCCTATTGATAATAGTATAGCACAATATGCATTGCGTTTGCAATGCATATTTAATCATTATTTTATCGTAAACTATATGCAATACAAAAGTATTGCGAGGTAAAAATATGGGAAAGTTTAAAATTCCGTCTATTCCGTCAACCACCAATAAAACGATCCGGTTTCCTAACAATGTGATCGACGAAGTGGAAAAGGCAATTCAAGGGAAAGACTGTACCTTTTCAGCTTTTGTGGTTGCTGCGGTTCGTGCGGCATTGGATGATTTAAAAGACCAATGAACAAAGGACAGCATTTTTGCTGTCCTTTATTGCATTTTCTTTAATGCTATGCTATAATTCTGTATTATTTTTTAAAGTAGGTGTACTATGGAAACGAATTACATAAAAAACTACTCCCCTGCCCTGGGCAGAGAAATGGAGTGCAAGTTATATGGCCACAGCGGCAGGCCGGTATTATTTATCCCTTGCCAAGACGGCAGATTTTTTGATTTTGAAAACTTCAACATGGCAGATACCTGGTCCCCCTGGATCGAATCCGGCCAGGTAATGGTGCTGGCTATTGATACCATTGATAAGGAAACCTTTTCCGATACGGTAGCCCCCGCCTACGACCGCATTCGCCGCCACGAGGCATGGGTTCGCCACATTATAGAAGAGGCTGTGCCCATGTTGCAAAGCATTGCCGGAAGAAGCGATGTGCTGGTATTTGGCTGCAGCCTGGGCGCCACCCACGCCGCCAACCTGTTCCTGCGATTCCCCGATACCTTTACCGGTCTGCTGGCTTTAAGCGGTATCTACAATGCAGAATACGGCTTTGGGGACTACATGGACGAGGTGGTATACCTAAACTCTCCCGTGCACTACATGGCAAACCTGCCCGCCGACCACCCCTATGTGGAAAAATACAACCGCAACCGGGGAATCATCTGCGCCGGCACCGGTGCCTGGGAAATTCCCGAAACTTCCATCCAACTGAAAGAATATTTTGAGCAAAAGGGAATACATATTTGGGTGGATATTTGGGGCAGTGATGTGAACCACGATTGGCCCTGGTGGCATAAAATGGTGCAGTATTTTGTACCTAAATTATTAGAAGAGTAAGTATTAGAGGAGTAAGTATTATGAAAAATATTATTTTTATCTCTCCCAACTTTCCTACCAACTACTGGATGTTCTGCCGGGAACTGAAAAACAACGGCATGAACGTGCTGGGGATCGGCGATCAGCCCTACGAGGATTTAAAGCCGGAACTAAAGGAGAGCCTGAACGAATATTATAAGGTAGGCAGCCTGGAGAACTACGACGAAGTTTACCGGGCAGTGGCATTCTTTGCTTTTAAACACGGCAAGATCGATTGGCTGGAATCCAACAACGAATATTGGCTGGAGCAGGATGCCCGCCTGCGTACCGATTTTAACATTCAAAGCGGCTTCCAAACTGCCGATATGGAGCGAATTAAGCACAAATCCAAAATGAAGGAATACTACCAAAATGCAGGCATTCCCGTTGCCCGCTATTATATGGTGGAAACCCTGGCAGGCTGCCGTGCCTTTATTAAAAAGGTGGGCTTCCCCGTGGTGGTAAAGCCGGATAACGGCGTGGGCGCCGCCGCCACCTATAAATTGAGCAACGACGAAGAATTGGTAGCCTTCTTTGAAAGCTATCCCAAGGATGTGCCCTACATTATGGAAGAGTTTGTGCACGCCGAGGTGAATTCCTACGATGCCATTATCGACCAAAATGGCAACCCCATTTTTGAAACGGGAAATGTAACCCCCGATTCCATTATGGATATTGTGAATAATCAAGATAACAGTTGCTATTACATTGTGAAAAATCTGCCCGCCGACACCCGCAAGGCAGGCAGAGCCACCGTGAAAAGTTTCGGGGTAAAAAGCCGATTTGTGCACTTTGAATTCTTCCGCCTGACCCAGGATCAGGAAGGTTTGGGTAAAAAGGGCGAAGTGATCGCCCTGGAGGTAAATATGCGCCCCTGCGGCGGCTTTACCCCCGATATGATCAACTTTGCCAACTCCACCAACGTATATAAGATCTGGGCAGATATGATCGCCTTTGGGGAGAGCCAAATGCCGGTGGGCGAGCACTTTTACTGCGCCTTTGCCGGTAGACGGGACGGTAAAGATTTTGTGCTCAGCCACAAGGATTTAGCAGAAAAGTATCAAGAAAATCTCCGCATGCTGGATCGTATTCCCGATGCCTTGGCAGGTGCCATGGGCAACCAAATGTTTGTGGCAACCTTTTCCACAAAAAAGGAAATGGATCAATTTTACAAAGACGCCATCGCCTGCAACTAACTACATAAAACATACCCCCGCAGGGCGTTGCCCTGCGGGGGTGTATATTTTTTATTGCTCTAAAAGTTTCCACACTGCGTTGGCATAGGCCACGGGATCTTCCACCGGCAGTCCCTCAATGAGCAACGCCTGATTATACAGCACCTCTGCCAGGTTTTTCAGCCGCTCCTCGTCGGCGGCTTCCAGTTGGGCAAAGAGGGCGTGGTTGGTGTTGATCTCCAGCACCTTTTCCGCCTTGGCATTCTGCCCCTCGGGGGTAACGGAAAGTACCTTTTCCATCTCAATGGAGATAGCGCCCCGGGTGGAAAGGCAGGCGGGATGGCTTACCAGGCGGGTGGAGGCTTTCACATCTGCCACCTTATCCCCTAACGCCTCCTTCAGCTTGCCCATAAGCTCCCCATGCTCTTCGGAGGGGGCATCGGCTTCAAACCCCAGATCGGCATCGGTAATATTTTTGAATTCCTTTTCCCCATAGGTCTGCAGCATCTTTACCGCAAATTCATCCACATCCTCGGTGAAATACAGCAGTTCAAAGCCTTTTGCCAGCACGCCCTCGGCGGCGGGCATGGAGCGGATCTTTTCTTTGGTTTCGCCGGTGCCGTAGTAGATATATTTCTGCTCTTCCGGCATCCGATCCACATATTCTTTCAGGGTGGTATAGGTCTCTTCTTTAGAAGAACGGAACAGGATCAGATCCTGCAGGGTATCCTTGTTCATGCCCCAATCGCTATACAGCCCATATTTTAAGGTTCTGCCAAAGGCATCAAAGAATTTGGCGTAGGCTTCCCGATTTTTATCGCACAAAGCAACCAATTCCTTTTGAATGGTTTTGGTCAGGTTTTTAGAAATCGCCTTTAGCTGGTGATCCTGCTGCAGCAGTTCCCGGGAGATATTCAGGGAAAGATCGGCAGAATCCACCAAGCCCTGCACAAAACCAAAATAATCGGGGAGCAGGTCGGCGCATTTTTCCATGATCATAACCCCGTTGGAATAAAGGGCAAGCCCCTTTTTGAAATCTTTGGTGTAAAAATCGTAGGGCACCGCACCGGGGATATACATCAAAGCAGTATAGGTCAGGTTGCCCTCCACATTGGTATGGATGGTTTTAACCGGCTCATCAAAACCGTAGCGCTGGGCATGGTAAAAGCCCTTATAGTCCTCCTCGGTGAGTTCCTTTTTGGATTTCTTCCAAAGGGGCACCCGGCTGTTGAGAGTCTCCACCTCGGTATACTGCTCGTATTCCTCGCTATCTTCCTTCTTGCGGGATTTAGTCATCTCCATGGTAATGGGATATTTAATAAAATCGGAGTACTTTCTAACCAAATCGGCAATGCGGTACTGCTCCAGATATTCATCGTAACTATCGGTTTCCGTATTTTCTTTAATGTGCAGCACGATCTCGGTGCCGCAATCGGCTTTTTCCGCCTGGGTCACGGTGTAACCGTCGCTACCCTTGGAGGTCCACTTCCAGGCAGTATCCTCCCCCTCTTTCCGGGTGGTAACAGTCACCTCATCTGCCACCATAAAGGCAGAGTAAAAGCCCACGCCGAACTGGCCGATAATATCCACATCTTCCTTTTTCTCGTTATCGGCTTTGAATTTAAAGGAACCGCTTTCGGCGATGGTGCCCAGGTTCTTTTCCAATTCCTCTTTGTTCATACCGATACCGTGGTCGGTAACGGTGAGGGTGCGCCGGGTCTTATCGGCGGCAAGGCGAATTTCATACCGCTCCCGATCCAAGCCACTGCCACTCATCAGGGCATTATAATAACTCTTGTCCGAAGCATCGGAGGCATTGGAGATCAGCTCCCGCAAAAAGATCTCCTTTTGGGTATAAATGGAGTTGATCATCAGATCCAAAAGACGCTTGGACTCTGCTTTAAATTGCTTTTTAGCCATCTTATTCTTCCTTCTTTGCAAGAAATTAGCACTCTAAACTTGTGAGTGCTAATTTAGTTTAACGCCATTTCCTTTATTTGTCAAGGTGTAAATTGTAAACAAACAAAAAACTCCGCAGTCTGCGGAGTTTTTAATTAGTTTTTATTGGAAAGGTGGATCAGGTAAGCGTTAATAAAACCATCCAGATCCCCATCCATCACAGCGTTGATGTTGCCCATTTCAAAATTGGTGCGGTGGTCTTTCACCATGGTATAGGGCATAAATACATAGGAGCGGATCTGGCTGCCCCAGCCATTGCTCATTTGGTCGCCCTTAATATCTTCGATCTTTTCCAGGTTTTCCCGCTCTTTGATCTCGATAAGCTTGGATTTCAGCATCTTCATGCACATATCCCGATTCTGGAACTGGCTGCGCTCGTTTTGGCAAGAAACCACAATGCCGGTGGGAATATGGATCAGCCGCACGGCAGAGGAGGTTTTGTTTACCTTCTGCCCGCCGGCACCGCTGGAGCGGAACACTTCCATTTTAATATCTTCGGGGCGGATCTCCACTTCCACACTATCGTCGATCTCCGGCATCACTTCCACCGAGGCAAAGGAGGTCTGCCGCCGGCCGGAAGCATCAAAGGGAGATACCCGCACTAAGCGGTGCACACCCATTTCGCTCTTTAAATAACCGTAGGCATACTGCCCCTCGATCAAAATAGAGGCGCTTTTAATGCCCGCTTCGTCCCCATCCAGATAATCCAGCACCGTTACCTTATAATCGTGGCGCTGGGCAAAGCGCAGATACATGCGGTAGAGCATCTCCACCCAGTCCTGGGCCTCGGTGCCGCCGGCACCGGCGTGGAAAGTCAAAATCACATTATTCTGGTCATATTCCCCGCTCAAAAGAGTCTGCAGGTTCGCGGCTTCCAGCTGCTTTTCATAGGCACTGAATTCGTTTACCACATCTTCTTCCATGGATTCCGGGTCCATCTCTGCCATCTCCAGCAGAGCGCCCAGATCCTCATGGGCAGAAACCATTTTTTCAAAGTTTTCAACGGTTTTCTTGTTATTTTTAATAACCTGCAGTACCTTTTGGGAGTTGGTAATATCATCCCAAAAACCGGGGGCGGCGGTAAGGGCTTCGTCTTCTTCGATCTTCACCCGCAGATCGGCGATCTTCAGTGCCCGCTCCAAAGTGTCCAGGTCTTTTTTGAATTCGTTAAACTTCTGCTTATATTCTTCAATAATGATCATCGTTTTTCCTCGCACAGTTTTTTCATCTGTTAATATTATCATATTTTTTCCGTGAATGCAATAAAAATCTGCAACCCTCAAAAAAGTGTTTACTTTTTTAATTAATAATTATATAATATATTCTGTATAATTATGTAAAGGAGCACGAGCATGAAATTAAAGCAAGAATTTCTGGTTTCCGCTCTGGCGGGGCTGGCAGCCGGTATATTGCGATTTATTCAATATTTTACTACCATAGATGAAGCGGGTTATTACAAACCCGGCACCCTTTCCACCGTACTAAACGGTGTGCTGTTGGGCTTTTTGGGGATAGGGCTTTTATGGGGGGTTCTATGCAGTGTATACCGCAAGCAAAACCTTACCTATACCAACCTATTCCATAATAGATCCTGGATGAAGGGGATCTTTGGCATTTTGGGTTGTACCGTTGCAGCAGAAGGAGCATATCTGCTGGCAACTGCCGGCGCCGCCATCCAGCGGATCGGCGCATTACTGATCTTGATCGGTGCTATATCCTGGATCCTGCTGGCGGCAAAGGGCAACCACGCTCCGGGTTTTGCGGCATTTTTTTCGGTACTGCAGGTCGGCGTTTCGGTGCTTCTTTACTTTTGGAACACTTATAAATTTATCCATGTGAGCGAATATGCCCTGGTGTTGCTGGGGCTGTGCTCCATTTGCCTGCTTGCCCTTTTGATTCTGAAAGCGCTGGCAGGTGCAGAATGCACCCGGGGCAGATCAAATGCCGCCGCCTGCTTTGTGCTCACCTTTGGATTCACCTCTTTTATAGCGCCGTTGGCACACGCTGTTACCTTTAACGGCATCCTGCGTGCCATTGAGGGTATCTGCTTTATGGCGCTGGCGGCAGCTGTGCTGAACCCCGTGCCGAATAACGGTGCAAACACACCTCGCTCTGTGCCGGATCTTTCCCAAATGAAAGAATATATCTCCGATATTCCGGAGGTGGAGGAAGAATAACCACCCTCCAACGGGGCAAAATAAGCCCCATGAAAAAGTTTATTGTTGTAATTATATTATTGGTATTTTCTGCCCTTGTGTTATGGGGCATCAATATTGCGGCGGCCGGCACCCATGAAGTTTTGGGGGATGCAGGCTACCAACCGTTTATTTCAATACAGAGGTTATTTTCGTGAATCAAAAAAACATTCGTAACTTTTCTATTATCGCTCATATCGACCACGGCAAATCCACCATTGCAGACCGCCTGCTGGAGCTTTGCAACACGGTGGACAAGCGGGAGATGGAGGACCAATTACTGGACAATATGGATCTGGAGCGGGAGCGGGGCATTACCATTAAAGCCCGGGCTGTCCGGCTGGATTACCACGCCCTGAACGGGGAGGATTATGAGATCAACCTGATCGACACTCCGGGACACGTGGACTTTAACTATGAGGTTTCCCGCGCCCTTGCCGCCTGTGAGGGGGCTGTGCTGGTGGTAGATGCCTCCCAGGGGATCGAAGCCCAGACCCTTGCCAATACATATATTGCCCTGGATAACGATCTGGAGCTGATTCCGGTGATCAATAAGATCGACCTGCCCGCCGCCGACCCGGAGCGGGTGGCCCATGAGATTGAAGATGTGATCGGCATCCCCGCTTTGGATGCCCCAAAAGTATCGGCAAAAAACAACATTAATATGCAATCGGTGCTGGAGGCGGTAGTGGAGCAGATCCCCGCCCCCACCGGCGACCCCAAGGCACCCCTTTCTGCTTTGATCTTTGATAGTTACTACGATAGCTATAAAGGTGTTATCGTTTACATTCGTATGATGGAGGGCACCCTCCGAACCGGCGACCGGATCCGCATGATGGCAACCGGTGCCGAATTTGAAGTGGTAGAATGCGGCTTTTTGCGCCCCCTGGGCTTCGAGGCCAGCGGCGTGCTGCAGGCGGGGCAGGTGGGATACCTCACCGCCTCCATCAAAAGCGTGGAGGATACCCGGGTGGGCGATACCGTTACTCTGTGTGAGAAACCCTGCGCCGAGCCCCTGCCCGGCTATAAGCCCTGCACTCCCATGGTATTCTCCGGCATCTACCCTGCCGACGGCGCCCGCTACGACGATTTAAAAGAAGCCCTTGCCAAGCTGAAATTGAACGATGCCTCCTTCCTTTTCGAGCCGGAAACTTCTGTGGCCTTGGGCTTTGGCTTCCGCTGCGGATTTTTGGGGCTGTTGCACATGGAAATTATCCAGGAGCGGATCGAGCGGGAGTTTTTAATTGATATTATCACCACCGCTCCCTCGGTAAGCTATAAGGTTACCAAAACCGACGGCACCGTTCTGCAGATCGATAACCCCACCAACTACCCGGATCCGGCGGTGATCGCCTCCACCGAAGAACCCTTTGTGAAAGCCGACATTATCTCCCCCAAAGAGTTTGTGGGCAATATTATGGATCTTTGCCAGGATCGGCGGGGTATTTATAAAGATATGAGTTACCTGGACAGTGATCGGGTGAATATCCATTACGAACTGCCCCTGGGGGAAATTATCTACGACTTTTTCGACACCTTAAAATCCCGCACCCGGGGATATGCCTCTTTGGACTACGAACTGGCAGACTACCGGGAATCCAAACTGGTGAAGTTGGATATTATGCTCAACGGGGAGATCGTGGATGCCCTTTCCTTTATTGTGCATACCGATAAAGCCTATCCTCGGGCACGCCGCATGGCGGAAAAACTCAAGGAGCACATTCCCCGGCAGTTATTTGAGATCCCCATTCAGGCATGCATCGGCGGTAAGATCATTGCCCGAGAAACAGTAAAAGCCCTGCGTAAGGACGTGCTTGCCAAGTGCTACGGCGGTGACATTACCCGTAAGAAAAAGTTGCTGGAGAAGCAAAAAGAGGGTAAAAAGCGGATGCGCCAGTTGGGTAGCGTAGAGGTACCGCAGGATGCCTTTATGGCGGTGCTGAAACTGGATTCCTGATATGTTATCCCTTTATCTTCACATTCCTTTCTGCAAGCAAAAATGCGCCTACTGTGCCTTTTATTCCGGGCAGGGAGCAGAGTCAGAAAAGGAAGCATATACCCAAGCCCTTTGCCACGCCATTCGGCAGGCAGGGGCGGCAGAAAAGCGCCCCCTCTCCACCCTATATTTGGGCGGGGGCACCCCTGCTCTTTTAGGGAAAGAACGGTTAGAGCAGGTCCTAAACACAGTACATACTGCTTTTCGGTTGGAAGAAAATGCCGAATGCACCGTAGAGCTGAACCCGGAAAGCACCACGCCGGAACTATTGCACACCCTGATGCGTGCCGGCATCAACCGCATTTCTGTTGGGGTGCAGTCGTTACACGACCGTGAACTGCAAACCCTGGGCAGGCTCCATGATCGAAAAAAAGCCCTTTCCGCTTTGCAACTGATCTTCGACTTTGGCTTTACCAATGTGAGTGCCGATGTCATGTTTGGGCTCCCGGAGCAGACTGCTGAAACCTTTACCGAAACTTTAGATGCCTTATTAGCCTTTCCCCTGACCCATCTTTCTGCCTATTCTCTCCAGCTGGAGGAGGGCACTCCCTTGGGCGAGAGTGCCGCTCCCATGGAGGAAGAGGCAGAAGAGCACCTATGGCGCATCCTCTGCCGGAAGACCGGAGAGGCGGGACTGGGGCACTATGAAATTTCCAATTTCGCCAAGCCCGGTTTTGAATCCCGCCATAATTTAGCCTATTGGCGCAGAACCGATTACCTTGGCATCGGCGCCGCCGCCCACTCCTTTTGGGCGGGCACGCGCTACAGTTATCCCGATGATCGAAAGCATTTTTGCCGGCAGCCCTGGCCCCTGCAAAATCCCCTGCCCATCTCCCCGGAGGAAGCCCGGGAGGAGCAGATCATGCTGGGGCTCCGTACCTTTGAGGGGGTTCCCCTCTCCTTGTTACCCAAGGGCTTTGATCCCCACCGTTACCGGGATTTTGCCACCATAGAAAAGGGGCGTTTTATTCTCAACGAGCGGGGCTTTTATGTTACAAACAGTATAATAACCGACATTCTATCCAAGGAGTAAATCAATGAACTATAAACAGATGAACATCGAAACCCTTTCCACCGGTCAGGAAGCGGTAAGCAACCTGCTGATCGCCGCCGGAGTGGGGGGCTTTGAGGTAATCGACCCTCAAGATTTTCAGGAGTTTTTAGATACGGTAACCCCTCACTGGGATTATGTGGACGAGGAACTGTTAAAGCGGCAAAGCGACCGCACCGTTATTAAAGTTTACGCCGCCGACAACGACCAGGGGCTGGCAATGTTCAAAGACATTGAACGCCGGGTGGAGGAACTGCGGCAAAGCCCACAAAGTGCCCTTTACGGCACCCTGGAGATCACCGTTTCCAACCTGCCGGAGGAAGATTGGCAGAGCGGTTGGAAGCAATATTATAAGCCCATCCACGTGGAGCGGCTGGTGGTGGTTCCCCTTTGGGAGGATTACCAAGCCACCGCAGGGGAAACAGTAATGAAGATCGACCCCGGCATGGCATTCGGCACCGGCGCCCACGAAACCACCCGCCTTTGTTTAAAGGCACTTACCAAGGAAGATCTTAGCGGCAAAGCCATTTTAGATGTGGGCTGCGGCAGTGGGATCCTTTCCATCGGCGGAGTGTTGCTGGGGGCAGACTCTGCCTTTGGTTGCGATATTGACCAATTAGCAGTGGAGGTTGCCCGCCGGAATGCCGCCCTTAATGGGCTGGAAGCCAAAACCGCCTATGCCGCCGGAGATCTGCTCTCTGTGGTGGAGGGAAAATACCCCATTGTGGTTGCCAATATCGTGGCAGATGTGATTCTGACCCTGCTGAAAGATCTGCACCGGGTACTGCTGCCCGGGGGGCTGTTTATTGCCTCCGGTATTATTGACGACCGCAAGGAGGAATTGGTAAATGCCATCCAAGAGGCGGGACTTACCATATTAAATATAGAAGAAGAACGTGGCTGGGTAGCCATTACGTCGAGGAATTAAGATGGAACATTTCTTTTTACCCCAAGTACCGGAGGATACCTTTATTGTTGAGGGAGAAACCTACCGTCATTTAACCCGCTCCCGCCGAATGGCTGTGGGCGATACCGCCGTGTTCAGCGACGGTAAGGGGATGGACTATTTAGCCAAAATGACCGCCTGCACCAAAGATACCGCCACCTTTCAAGTGTTGGAACGGCAGCCGGCAGTAAGTGAAAGCAAATTATCCATCACCTTATACCAATGCCTGCCTAAGGGCGATAAAATGGAAGAAGTGCTCCATCGCTGCACCCCCTTGGGGGTAACCCGTTTCGTGCCGGTGCTGAGCGCCCGCTCCATCGGCGGTGCCCCCAACGAAAATAAGCGCAGGCGCTGGGAAAAGATCGTAACCTCCGCCGCTACCCAGTGTGGAAGAAGTATCTTGCCGGAGATCGCGCCGGTAATGACCTTTGCCCGGGCTATTGCTGAAATGCAGCAGGCTGATGCTTATTTTATCTGTTATGAAAATTCTACCGCTCCCTTGCCGGAGCTTCCCCATGAGGGAAGCCTTGCCTTTTTGATCGGACCCGAGGGCGGGCTTACACCGGAGGAGGCAGATTCCCTGCCCACCTGCACCTTGGGACGGCGGATCTTGCGCACAGAAGATGCAGGGGCATTTTTACTACCTATCCTGCTGGACAGAACCGGTAACCTATAAAGGAGATTTTATATGACAAGAAAAGAACATCGTTTTCAAGAAACGGTAAACGGACGGATCAGCCTGCTCTTTATTTATCTGCTGCTGTTCGGCGGTTTGCTTTGGCTTTTGCGTACCGCCCGCTACCGTTATGATCTGATCTTTCGCAAAATGCTGCCTTGGTTAATGCCTATCCTCTTTATCGTTGCCACCGGCGCATTCCTGCTTTTATTGATCCGGTGGATCAAGGGAGGCAAAAAGGATACGGCGAGGCTTTTCTCCCCTTCCTTTACCCTGCTGCTGCCAATTCCGCTGATGGCGGCATTCCTCTTCCCCTGGCTCACCCATTTTACCGTTGGGTTTCAATTCTTTCGCTTGGCAACGGAATTGATCTTTTATGGGGCAGTGGGAGCCTACGCCGGCTACATTGGTTACTATAAAGCCGATCACTCTGCCCCTCTGCTGGCAGGAGCAACCACCTTAAACTGTTTGGCACTCTTCTATTTCTATGATCGGTTCCTCTCCCCCGCATCCTTTATTTTAAATACCGAGGAATTCGGGTACCTGCACGATACCACCGTGGCAGGGATCTTAGCAGGGATGGTGGCAGCCGTTCATTTGGTGTTATGGATCTACTGCAGCAAAAAGGTTCCCGCCTTAAAGCCCGGCGTTTTTCTGCCGGCGGCGGTGTTTACCCTCCTTTTGTTACCGGTTACCGCTTTTGTACCCATGAAAATTTTCTTGGTGCGCTGGCTGATCTTTGGCGGAATGGGGCTGATGAGCCTTTGGTACATGGTGTGGTGTGTGCTAAAACACAAAAAAATACTGTAATTTTTCAAAAACAACCACCGCAATTTTATCATTTATGGTTAACCCTCGTTTACATAAAAGTTGTTGATAACTCTGTTCAAAATGTGAAAAAGTCGGCACTTTTTCTTCAAAAAGTCTTATTTTATCCCCTTTTTCCCTGTTTAAAACTATTTTTCGACAAGTAAACTTGTGTAAAACTTCCTTCCCTTTTCCCCACAAAAAATCTACGAAATGACCAAAAGTTATGTAAACCAACCACTCTGCTTGAGGATCTGTTTTTTAAAACAAAATGCTCTGATAAAAAACTCTTGCTTTTTTACTTTTCTTATGTTAAAATTTATAATACTTGAAATTGAAAGGTCGTGAATTAGATGGCATTATATATTTTCGGTTCTGCAATTTTGGTTTTTGCAGTAGCAATCATCGTTTGTGTTTCCGTGCAGCAGGGCAACTCCCAGGGCCTGGGTGCTTTTTCCGGCGGCAGCGATGCAGATAGCTATTTCAGCAAAAATAAAAGCCGCTCCAGAGATGCGATCCTCTCCAAGATCACCATTGTTCTGGCTGTGCTGATCGGTGTTTGCGTAATCGCCATGAACATCATCATTGTTTGATTTTACAGTAGTACATTAAAAAATTCCGTAATGCATAAGCATTACGGAATTTTTTTTTCTTTGCATTACTTGCGATGTGCAAAAAGCAATATTCTTTGTACAGGCAAGCCTAAAACCGTGCAGACCAGGGATACGATCCATTCAGTCTTATTAGGGAGTAGACCGGAAAGCGCCCGGAACTCCAGCACCCGCAGCCAAACATATAATCCTATGGCAGCCAGAACCAAAAGCACGGCAAATATCAGCAACAAAGCGGGCAGTATCTCTGCTCCCCGAAATTGAAACACCAACGCCCAAAGGGCAGAAACAAAGCCGGCAAAGGCCGCAGTGGGCCACCACCAAAGGAGCCGCTCTGCCCATTTTGCATCCCCCTGCTTTTCTGAAAGCATCAAGGTATACCAGATCTGTCCGCCGGGGATCTTTGCGGTAATAGCAGGCTTGATCTCTGCTTTACTGCCCCGCCGGGAAAGCCCCAGGGCGCCCAACACCCAGCAAATCAGGTGCAGTGCCAACCAAATACCTATAACGACCAGCCCTGTGATCCAAACCTCAGGCTGCCGTAATATCCCGATCCATTTTGTAATTGTTTCCATACTTATTTCTTATTCAATGCACGCTGCAGCCAGATCTGACCGATGTCTAAAGCCTCATAAAGGCTGTTCTTCTCTCCCCGCTTTTGAGAACGCTCAAAAATGGGAATAGTTTCGTCGGTGGCCAGCAGCTCCACCGAAACCTTGGTGGGTAGATCTTCCGGCGTACCGTCGGTTGACTGAATGTTGATAAAGATCACATAGGGATCCTTGGGATCGCCGTAATAAATGTTATTGCCATTGCGTACCAGGGGATAGCCTTTATAAATAGTAAAGGGCAGTTTTTCTTTTTTAGCCGCCATATTAATTCCTCCTTGAAAATGTTATAAAATATTATACCACAGCCGAAAAGGAAAGTAAACAGAATTTTTGGCACCTTTTATGTTGTTTTCCGTAAAATATTATCAGAGGATCATCCTCTAAGTATGAAAGGAGAATGACCATGGATGATTTTGATCTGCGGGATCTGCTGGCTCCGCCTCTGCGTTTTCAGTCGGATATGCCGGTAAATACCGCTCACCATAACCCCAAACCTAATACCAACATCGATCCCATGGTGCTGGCAATGGCATACGTGCCCACCCAATGTTGGCAGGATCTTTACCAACCGGAGGACGGTATCTGTCGCGGTACCATTTTTCGGCAGTTGGATCTGCCCTTTGAAGGAGGTGCTCATCAATGACCGAACAACAGAAATTGATGGAGGCAGTATACGCCAACGGCTTTGCCGCCGATGAAGCACGCCTTTTTTTGGATACCCATCCCAAAAATCAGGAAGCACTGCAATATTATCAGCAAAAAGTAAAGCTTTATGACCAAGCAGTTGCCAACTACGAAAAGCATTATGGCCCGATCCGCCCGGAAAGCGGCGCTATGAACGGCACTTGGGGCTGGGCAACCACCCCCTGGCCCTGGGAAGGAGGAAAGTAAACTATGTGGAGTTATCAGAAACGTTTGCAATATCCGGTGGATATTAAAAAGCCCGATGCCCGCCTGGCAAAGGTAATTATGAGCCAGTTTGGCGGTCCTGATGGCGAATTAGGTGCCTCCCAGCGCTACCTTTCCCAACGGTATTCCATGCCCTACAGCGAAGTATCCGCTTTGCTCACCGACGTGGGCACGGAGGAGTTGGCCCATATGGAGATCGTGTCCACCATCGTGCGGCAGCTTTTGAAAGGCCTCTCTGCCGAAGAGATCCAGAAGCAAGGCTTTGCCGATTACTATGTGGACCACACCGCCGGACTTTGGCCCCAGGCAGCCAGCGGCGAGCCCTGGAGCGCCACCACCATTCAGTCTAAGGGCGATCCCATCACCGATCTTTTTGAGGATATGGGCGCCGAGCAAAAGGCACGCACCACCTACGATAACCTCTTGCGCCTGATCCACGATCCCGATGTGCGGGATCCCATCAAATTCCTGCGCCAGCGGGAGATCAACCACTTCCAGCGCTTCGGCGAAGCCTTGGGCCAGGTTCGCCGGCATCTGGACAGCAAAAACTACTACCGCTTTAACCCGGCATTTGATACCGAGCATAAGTAAAGCCATAGGCCACGCCCGTGCAATTATGCACGGGCGTTATTATTTTTGATGAATTTTATAAGCGTCTCCCGCTCATTGGGCAGGTCTTCTTCCACAATTTTTATTAAAAGCCGCTTTAGGGCAGTGCCGATCTCCTTGCCCCGATAGCCCAGGGCCTCCATATCCCGTCCGTTGACTGCCAGATCGCCAATTCCCATGCAGGCGCCCTCTTGAAGCAGCTGCTGAACGATGGGGGAAAACTCCTCTGCTCTACCGTAATATGTTGCCAGTTTCATTAAATTTTCGGCGCCCATCTTCACGCAGCCCTGCCACACAGCCCGGCGTTCCGGCGAGGGAAGCTCCGCAGTTACCAACTGTAGCACCTCCTGCCGAAAGGTATTGGATACCTTTAGCCGCTTGAGCACGGCAACCGCCTGCTCTGCAGGCAATAAGGCGGCAAGCCGCATAGCCGGCTCCGGAGGGAGCATTTCCACTCTTTTTAAGCCATTTAGATCCAATTCCGGCAAAATTGCCGCCGGCACAGTACCGTATTGCTCCAACACCCGGACGCAATGCGCTCCTGCCAGCAAGCCGCAAAGCTCTGCAAACACCCGCTCTGCCGCAATTTCTTGCAGCAGATCTTTTTTATGCTCCATGGCGATTGCTGTTTCCCTTTCAATTTGAAAGCCCAACCGGGCGGAAAACCGCAGCCCCCGCAGGATCCGCAGGGCATCCTCTTCAAACCGCCGCTCTGCATTGCCCACACAGCGGATCAACCCCGCATCAATATCCTCTCTGCCCCCAAAGGGATCGATGATGTTGCCGGCGGCATCCATCGCCATAGCGTTCATGGTAAAATCCCGCCGTGCCAAATCCTCTTGCAGGGAGCGGGTGAAGGTTACCTGATCCGGATGGCGGTGATCGGTATAAACACCATCCTGGCGAAAGGTGGTTACCTCCACCGGTCCATCGGCAGTGAGTACCGTTACGGTACCGTGCTGCAGACCGGTTTGAATTACCCGATCTTCTTTAAATATTTTCAGCATCTCCTCCGGCAAGGCAGAGGTGGTAATATCAAAATCGTGGGGAGGGATCTCCATATATCGATCCCGCACACAGCCGCCCACCAGGTATGCCTGCTGACCGGTAGCCGCCAACCGCTCCATCACAGCAGTTACGCCTGCCGGAATCTTTACCGTTTTTTCCATGGAAAGCCCTCCTTTCACTGCTATTTATTAAAAATATCATAGCATTGCTGTAAAGTATTGTCAAATTTTCTTGCATTTTTTTACAGTTCCCTTTATAATAACTATAAGAGGTGAAAAAGATGCCCCCCTTTGAGATTGAACGAAAATTCTTGATCCTTCGTCCTGATCTTTTAAATCTGGCGTCCCTTTGCAGGATCAAAGATATATCCCAAACCTATCTGACAGCAACAGAGGGTTCTGTTCGTGTGCGCCGGCTTGAGGAGCACGGCAAGGTTTCCTATGTGGAAACCACCAAGCGCAGTATGTCTACCATGCGGCGGATCGAGATCGAGCGGGAGCTTACCGAAGCGGAGTACGAACGCCGCCTTGCCGCCCGGGATCCCCGGCGGCAGACCATTCGCAAAACCCGCTACTGCCTGCCCTATGCAGGGCACACCTTTGAGATCGATATTTTCCCCTTTTGGTCCCGCCAGGCGATCATGGAGGTGGAACTGAAAAACGAAAAGGAAACCTTCACCTTACCGCCCTTTATTAAGGTAATTCGTGAAGTGACCGATGATCCCCGCTACACCAACTACGCCATTGCCCGGGAAATTCCTACGGAAGAAAAATGATGTACATAGCAAAAGCAAAGGTTTTTTTCTAAAAGAGGTTGTTATGTGATGAAAAAGAAGCGTTTACTTGCTATTATAGCCTGCGTTTGTATTATTCTTTTAATCGCAGGAATTATATATATTCTTCCTCGCCCGATCCTTTCCCATTCCGAAAATGCAAAAATCCTTTCGGTTCAGATCCATGCGGATGATCAGCCTGCATTAACCGAAATTGTTGGATACAATGAAAAAGAAATCCTCGCTTGTTTGAGCCGTTATAAAGCTTATCCCTCTTTCAGCCGTTCCCTGGGATATAATATGGCAGATGTGTCCATTAAAATCACCATTGAATACAATGGTGAAATCAAAATTCTTCTTTTAGGGGATATTAATTATCTCGATGGCACCTACGGAAAACCCCGCTTTTTGATCCGGAATGCCGCAGGGTTAAAAGAAGAATTATCCTCCCACTTAGCCTAATAAAAACAGCCACCGTGAGGTGGCTGTTTTTATTATCTTAATTTCCAAAAATGCTGCCAAAGGGGTTTTGTATTTGGGGCTGGGTTTGGGTTTGATTTTCGGTTTCGGTGGCAGAGGGCACATACTCGCTCAAGGTCATTTCAATGGTCTTTTCCTTACCGCTGCGCTTGATCACCAGGGTAAGGGTATCCCCCACCGATTTGCCATCGATTACCGCATTGGCCTCGGCTTCGGTGGAAACCTTTTTATCCTCTATGGATACCACATAATCGCCGGACTTAAAGCCAGCCTTGGCGGCATCGGAATTTTCTGCCACCGCCGAGATATACAGGCCCATTTCGCTTACCCGATACATCATAGCGGTCATGGAATCGTTGATCTCCACAAAGGTAAAGCCGGGATCCACCCGATTGGTTACATAGCCGTGGCCGATCAGATCTTCGATTACCTTTTCGGCAGTGTCGATGGGAATGGAAAAGCCAAGACCCTCGATCTCTTCTCCGGCGGATTTGGCGTTTACGATCCCCACCAACTGACCGCTGGTATTAAAGAGTCCGCCGCCGGAGTTGCCGGGGTTAATGGCGGTATCGGTTTGGAGCAGGTTCATGGCGGTATTATCGATGGTCACCTCCCGATCCAGGGCGCTGATAATCCCACTGGTAACAGTGCCGCCCAATTTGCCAAGGGGGTTACCCACTGCCACCACCGTTTCTCCCACCTCCAGCTCGGCAGAACTGCCGTAGGCAGCGGGAGTCAGGTCGGCGGCTTCTATTTTAATAACAGCCAAATCGGTTTTGGCATCTGCCCCCACCAGCTTGGCAGCATATTCCTTGCCATCTGCCAGCCGCACATTGATGTTGGTTGCCTCTTCGATTACATGGTTATTGGTTACAATATATCCATCGGCAGTAATGATCACGCCGCTGCCGGCGCCCTCGCTTACATACTGCTGCATAAAGGAGCCGGTTACGATCTGCTCGGTGGTGATCTCCACTACGCTATCTTTAACCAAAGCAGCCACCTGCTCAATGGTAAGGGCTTCTTTTACGGTATCGCCCTTATCGTCCTTTAGTTTGGTGGTTTTATAGATCACCGCCGTGCCGGAGGGAACAACGCCGCCATTTCGATAACGGGCACCGAAAAATCCGCCCACAGCGCCCAGCACCAGCGCCACCACAGCCACCACTGCCACGATGGGGGCCAAATTTTTAGTGGTTAAGGGCTTGGGCTCCTTTTTAGGCTTGGGCGCAGGGGGCGCCTGATAATAATTGTAGCCGGTTGTTTCCGGTTGGGGCTGGCTATATTGATATGAGGGCTGCTCCGGCTCCTGGAAGCGGGTCTCGCCGAACTCCGGGCGCACATAGTGATAGGTGGTCTCCTGCGGGGTTTCTGCCGCCGGCTCTTGAACTGTTTCCGGCTGTGCGGGGCTCTCGGTGCCCGGCTCCGGCTGGGGCACTTGTGCCGGCTCTTCCTTGCGGATGGGCTCCCCGGTCATGGGATCAAAATTATATTCATTCATGGTTTTAAACCCTCCTGATAAACATCTATGCTCTTATTATACCGCAACTCTATGAAAAATGTGTGAAGAAAATTGGAAAAATTTATGGAAAATTTCAACTTTTTTCCTCTTATAAAGAAAAAACTTGCATTTTTGCTTTGTTTATCATATAATAAATTAAACTCCTGCGGAAATAGTAAGGATCTTGTGCTTTTCAGAGAGTCGGTGCCGTTGGCTGAAAGCCCGATAAGATGCGTGATCCCCAAGTGTGCGCTCCGCAGTGTATCCTTTCTGCGTTAGTGGAAAGCGGCTCTCCCCCGTTACCGGGAACTTTGAGTGATAAACCAGAGTGGAACCGAGTAGATCTTCTGCGCCTCTGTTGCATAGCAACAGAGGCTTATTTTTTTGGAGGTAGTTATGTTTAAGAAAGTTCGGGAGGATCTGAACGCCTTTATGGAGCGGGATCCTGCAGCCCGCAGTAAAGCCGAGATCTTTTTTCTGTACAACGGCTTTCATGCGGTGCTCTTTTACCGCATATCCCATTGGCTGTACCGGCACAAACGGTACTTTTTAGCCCGCTGGGTGTCCCAATATGCCAAATTCCGCACCGGGGTGGAGATCCACCCGGCGGCGCAGATCGGCAAAGGGCTTTGTATTGACCACGGCACCGGCATCGTAATTGGCGAAACCTGCGTGATCGGCGATTACTGCCTGCTTTACCAGGGGGTCACCCTGGGGGGCACCGGCAAGGAAACCGGCAAGCGGCACCCCACCCTGGAGGATCATGTGATGGTGGGGAGCGGTGCTAAAATTTTAGGTCCCTTTACCATTGGCAGCCATAGCAAGATCGCCGCCAACGCCGTGGTGCTGGAGGCGATCCCGCCCCATTCCACCGCCGTGGGCGTGCCTGCCCGAGTGATCCGTCAAAACGGCAAGCGGGTGGAGGATCCCTTGGATCAGGTGCATATTGCCGACCCGGTTGCCCAAGAATTGTGCCGGCTTTCTGCCCGTATTCGTGAACTGGAGAAAAAATTAGAGGAGAATGAGAACCATGAAACTGTATAACACTTTGACCCGCCAAAAGGAAGAATTCGTGCCCATTACCCCCGGCAAGGTGCTGATGTATGCCTGCGGGCCCACCGTTTACAACTATTTCCATATCGGCAACGCCCGCCCCTTTATTACCTTTGATGTGCTGCGCCGTTACTTTGAATACCGGGGCTACAAGGTAAAGTTTGTGCAAAACTTCACCGATGTAGACGATAAAATGATTAAAAAATCCAACGAAGAAGGGGTCACCCTGGCAGAGTTGGGGGATCGTTATATCGAGGAATACTACACCGATGCCCAAGGGCTGGGTGTGGGCAAGGCCACCATTCACCCCCGGGCTACCCATTGCATTGGGGATATTATTAAGATCATTGAGAACCTGATCGAGCAGGGCTACGCTTATGAGTCCGGCGGGGATGTGTTCTACTCCACCAAAAAGTTCAAGGGCTACGGCAAACTTTCCCACCTGCCCATGGATCAGCTGGAAAGCGGCGCCCGTATCGATGTGAACGACCTTAAAGAAGATCCCATGGACTTTGCGGTGTGGAAAGCCGCCAAACCCGGCGAGCCCGCATGGGAATCTCCCTGGGGCATGGGCCGCCCCGGCTGGCACATTGAGTGCTCCGCCATGGCTTGCAAATTCCTGGGCAAGACCATCGATATTCATTGCGGCGGCGTGGATTTGATCTTCCCCCACCACGAAAACGAAATTGCCCAGAGCGAAGCCGCCAACGGTTGCGAATTCGCCCACTACTGGCTGCACAACGGACATATCAACGTGGATAACCACAAGATGAGCAAATCCGCCGGCAACTTCTTTACCGTGCGGGATGCGGCGGCTGCCTACGGCTACGAAGCCATCCGTATCTTCATGCTCTCCTCCCATTACCGCAGTCCCATTAACTACAGCAAAGATGTGCTGGAGGCCGCCAAGGCAAGCCTGCAGCGCCTTTATACCACCAAAAACAATTTGGAATATACCATTAAGGCATCTGCCGGCAAGCTTACCCCTGCAGAGGAAGAGCTGCTGAAAGAGCTGCCCGCCTTTAAGGATAAATTTATGGAAAAGATGGACGACGACCTGAACACCGCCGATGCCCTTTCCACCATCTTTGACCTTGCCCGCTGGATCAATACCCAGCTGGCAGAAAGCCACTCTTTGGCATTCCTTACCGCCATGAAAGAGGTATTTGCCGAGCTGACCGGTGTGCTAAACATTGTAACCGGCGAACAGCAGGCAGAGATCCCCCAAGAAGTAAAGGATCTGGTGGAAGAACGCACCGCCGCCCGGGCAGCCAAAAACTTCGCCCGTGCCGATGAGATCCGGGATCAGCTTGCCGCCATGGGCGTGATCTTGGAAGACGGAAAAGACGGCGTTAAGATCTTAATGAAACAGTAATAAAAAAACAATGGGTAATATTTCCTTAGAAATATTACCCATTGTTTTTATTTTTTTTCTAATTTTCGAATATATTTAAAGGTCATGGGCCACAGGGCGCCGGCAAAGATTACCAGCAGAAAATAGGCGATCATGCGATGGAGCAATTCACCGGGCAAAAAGCCAAATGCCAAATATGCCACCTCTTTTAATGCCACGGAGAGCCCCAAGCCGGGGATCCACTTGAGCAACTGGACCCACCAGCAACCGGCGGTTTCATAGCGGATATACCGCTGATCCAGCTCGTACACCACCACAAAGCCTGCCACGGCGCCCAGCATTTTATAAGCATTTTTCAAGCCGCTGAACAGCTCTTCCCCATTGGCATCTGCCGGAAAGGGAAACAGTTCCATAAAGAGCACCTGACCCACCGACCAAGCCAGCAAAGCAGCCATCAAAATACGCATTCCTTTGGGATGCTCTGCCGCCTTGTGGATCAACGGATAAAGCCCAAAGATCAGCACCGCTGCGATAAGAACGGAAACGCCCACATCGGCAGGAGTGTGCACCCCTAAATACATCCGGGTGATGGGCACGATCACGCAAAAGGCAATGCAAAGGATCCGAAGCCAGGTGCGCCCTGTCCACCGGGCAATGCTGCCAAAGGTGCCCACTGCACTTTGAGTGTGCCCGCTGGGGAAGGAATAGCCGGTAGCCTCCGGCACTGCACTTTTCACCACGGTGAAGTTGGGATCTTTCACCCAGGGGCGGGGAATCCGAAAGGTCACCTTTAGCAACTGATTGATCTGGGTGCCCAAAAAGCCTACCGTGAGCAGATAATAGCCCTCATATTTATTGATGCACCACAAAAACAGCATGGCAACCGCCATAAAAACCGTTTCTTCTCCCAGATGAGTAAACAACTGCATGACCCAATCTAAAACGGGGTTCCGCAGATCTTCTAAAAAGTATAAAAATTCCATGAAACAGGATTTCTCCTTCTAATATTTTCCTATATTATAGCATGCCCCAATTTAAAAGTAAATAAAAAACGGAGTTGCATTCGCCGAGTGTTGATAAGGAAGTATTTGTTTCTCGGGGCAAAATCCTCTGTCTAATCGCCAAAAGCCTCGCAAGGCGCCAGCCTTGCTGCATTTTTGGCT
>JAZSRD010000078.1:0-7256 GCA_045538295.1 Eubacteriales bacterium | reverse complement strand
GTCTCATCAGCGTGTCAAAGATGATAAAGTAAAGTTCTTTGACACGCTGAAAAAAATCTGCTCGCACTGCGAGCAGATTTTTTTAAGATATAGATATGATAAAATTTTCATAAGCATCATCAAAGGCTTCGTAAGGAGAAGGATTGCCCCCGTTGGTGCTCTTACACTGGTTATCGGAATACTCCTGCCCCACGGCAAAAAGCTCGCCCACGGAAAGCTCCACCCCTGCCTTTTGCGCCAAGCGGCAAAATTCCAAAAGCGGCTCTGCACCATTTTGGGTCGCCAGCAGTTCTTGCCGCAAGGACTCATCTTTTTTTGCCAATGCTGTGAGCCGATCTAATTTTTGAAAGGTCGTCATGCCATTACTCCGTTCTTAACGCAATCACAGGATCCTTCCGAGCGGCTACGCCGGAGGGGATCAAGCCTGCCACAAAGGTAAGGAACATACTGATCGCCACTAAAATCAAAGCGGCAACCCAAGGCAGCACAGCATTCAGGGTGGGGATCCCCGTAACGGCATGCAGAATAATATTGATCAGCATATTCAGCAATAGCGTAACACCAATACCGAAGGCACCGGCGGCAAAGCCTACGATCAAAGTTTCTGCATTGAACACCCGGGAAATATCCTTTTTAGAAGCGCCGATCGCACGGAGAATACCGATCTCTTTGGTACGCTCCAGCACGGAAATATAGGTGATGATACCGATCATAATGGAAGACACCACCAGGGAGATGGCAACAAAGGCGATCAGCACATAGGAAATGGCGTTGATCACCGTGGTAACCGAGGACATCAGCAACGCCACATAATCGGTGTAGGTGATCTGCTGTTCCTCGTCCTTGCCCTCGTTATAGGCATCAATGACATCGGAAATGTTATTTTTATCCTCAAAGGTAGCAGCGTAAAGGCTAATGGTAGAGGGGCTTTTCAAGTCCACATGACCCAGTTTTTTAAGGTTTTCCGCAAGGGTTGCTTCCGATACGGTGGGCGGCATATACCGATCGTAATATTCCACCCACTGCTCCTCGGTATAGCCGGGCATCGCCTGCTCCAGGGATGCTGCCAGCACAGCAGCAGGCAGATTTGCCAACTGCTGACCGGTAGCCTCTGCATACTGGGCAGTGATCTGCTTTTCCAACTCCTCCCGCACATAGGAAAAGAGAGTCTCATCGTCCATGGAAGCAATATATTCTTCGATGGTTTCCATGCTCATGTTAGAGGATTCTGCCGCCGCTTCCTTTACCCGGGCTTCCAGGGTGGCACGGTCCATATTGCCCAACATCCCATTGATGGTAGTATCCAGATATTCTTGGCTGGGGGTGGTCATAATGGCAGTATACATTTCTGCCTTGCCGGCAATATCCAGACCCTCAAAGTAGACCTTGATCTCCTTGGCTTTTTCCTTATCAGTAGGTTCCACCTCTTCGCCGGTGGCAAAGGGCAAGCCGGTGAAGATGTCGGTTTTTTCATCTTCCAACTGTGCCTTGACCACTTCCTTTTTGTTGGCTTCCTTTGCCGCATAGCGGGTCAAAGCACCGGTATAACCGATAGAGCCGCTCATCATGGAAGCGGTGGCATCCTCGTTGGGGCGCAAAATGCCGCTAATCTTCAGTTCAATACCGTTGTCGTAAAGAAACCGCAGCCCGGTATCGTTATTGGAAATATCCGTCACTTCGCCGGTTTCCTTATCGTACTGGTAGCAATCTGCATCCAGGATCAGCCGGAAAGAACGGTCGCAGATCTCCTTGTAGCTCCAGCTTTTTACTTCAGTATCGATCTCCTCCCCGTTCAGGTAGGCATCCATAATGGCGGTCATGTTCTCTTCCGATTCCAGCCCCAGGGCATACAGGCAGATGTCGCTTACCTCGTTGTTTTGATTTAAAATCAACACCATCTCCTCGTGGGAGGTGGGCCAGTTGCCATACACCAGATCATATTGATCCTTCAAAAGCGGGTTGATCAACTCCCCGTTTTCTCCCTCCAGCATCTCTTCCCACACGCTGAAGCCTTGGCTGTAACTTTGCATCATATTGCTTTCCGTTACAGTGGAGCTCATATTGCCGCCCATCATATTCTGCATCAGTTCCATAACGTCGGATTTTACGATGGTGCCCTCTTGATCCTTGGTGTAGATATTAAAATCCAGATCGTAACTATATTGAATGGCGCTAAGGTATTGATGAATCTCGCTGTCTTTTTCTTCCAGATATGCCATAAAGCTTTCCAGATCATTGGTTTCCGTGTTGGCAGAAGACATGGCGTTCATCATTTCATACATAGCGGAGCTGGAATAGACCTTATCGGTTTTGTGCTTCAGCTCGCCGGGATCGGCGCCCATTACATTCGCCAGCACCGAAGATAGATCGGTGGATTCCTTTTCGATGGTGATAGGATAAGAAGAAAGGGTATCCTGTTGCACCCCATCAATATAAAATTGCACACCCTGGGACACGGAAAGGATCAGGGCAATACCGATAATACCAATAGAACCGGCAAAGCTGGTCATAAAGGTGCGCCCTTTTTTTGTAAGCAGATTATTAAAGGAAAGGGAAAGAGCGGTCAAAAAACGCATGGAAGGCTTCTTTTTGCTCTTATTCTCTTTTACTGCCGGCTTTTCCTCGGCGGTATAAGGATCGCTGTCGCTTATCACCTTACCATCCAGCAGGCGGATAATACGGGAGGAATACTGCTCTGCCAGTTCCGGGTTATGGGTCACCATGATGATCAGCTTATTTTTAGAGATCTCTTTTAAGATCTCCATGATCTGCAGGCTGGTTTCGCTATCCAGCGCACCGGTAGGCTCATCTGCCAGAATGATCTCGGGATCGTTCACAAGGGCACGGGCAATGGCGACCCGCTGCATCTGCCCGCCGCTCATTTGGTTGGGCTTTTTGCTCAGTTGGTCCCCCAGCCCCACCTTTTCCAATGCCTCTTTGGCACGGCGGCGGCGCTCCGCCCGGGATACGCCGGAAAGGGTCAGCGCCAACTCCACATTTGCCAAAACAGATTGGTGGGGGATCAGGTTATAGCTTTGGAATACAAAGCCCACCGAATGGTTGCGGTAGGTATCCCAATCGCTATCCTTATATTCCTTGGTCGAACGCCCGTTGATCACCAGATCGCCGGAGGTGTAACTATCCAGCCCGCCGATCAGGTTCAAAAGGGTGGTTTTACCGCAACCGGAGGGGCCCAGCACCGAAACAAATTCACTCTTGCGAAAATGCATGGTTACGCCCCGCAAGGCTTCTACCGTACCATCTCCCACCGCATAGGTTTTAACAATATTCTCTAAGCGCAGCACTTTAAATAAAGCGCCTCCTTTCCCGTTACTCTCAATACTATTATTTCCAAATTATACCGCAGCCTTTCATTGAATTCAAGAGATTTATACCACTATTTATCGATTGTTCACAAAAAGGGGCTGTAAAAAAAGTCCGAACCGCAAAAGGCAAGAAATAAGCAGTAACTATTAACATCATTCCTTCGCAAAAAAATAAAAAGAGCTGTAAAAAATCCTAAGATTTTTTACAGCTCCTTTAAAAACGACATGTTTCTTTCGGTGTGACCAAAAGCTGAAGTTTTTGGTCGTGGGCTTCATGAGGCACCTGTGCAATCTGGAAAGGGTAGCCGATGCCGCAGCAAATTGGTTTTTCCTTTAAGGCTGCAAGGTAACGGTCGTAAAAACCTTTACCGTAGCCCAACCGATAACCCTCTTTGGAAAAGGCAAGTCCGGGCACCAGCATAAGATCCCCGGCGGCAGGAAGCACTTCCTTACCGCCCACCGGTTCCAAAATTCCTTGATAACCCGGCGCCAGCCGACAATCGGCATAAAAAACCATGGTACCCTCGCCGGTTACTTTGGGATACGCCACCCGTTTTCCCGCCTTTACTGCAAAGGCGGCAATGGATTTGGTGGGCAGTTCCGTGCCATGTGTTGCATAACAAAATAAGGTTTTTGCCTGCTGAAACTCCGGTAACTGTGCCAGTTTTTCCAGGCAGTGCTCTGCCTGCTCTGCAGGGTTTTCCACTTTTTTGCGCCTCTGCTTCATCTGCAGGCGAAGTTCCTGCTTCTCCACTTAAAAACTCTCCTTGGATTTTAGCAAAAAGGCTTGTGCCTTGGGGCTTTGGGGATGATCAAACACCTGCTCCGGGGTGCCCGCCTCCTCGATCACGCCGTCTGCCATAAACAGCACCTGATCCGATACACTGCGGGCAAATTCCATTTCGTGGGTCACCACGATCATGGTGCTATCGGCAGTTTTTAACTCTTTAATAACCTTTAATACCTCGCCGGTGAGGTCCGGATCCCGGGCAGAGGTTGGTTCATCAAAGCAAAGAATATCCGGTTCCATTGCCAGCGCCCGGGCAATGGATACCCGTTGCTGCTGACCGCCGGAAAGCTGCTGGGGATAGTTCATCATGCGGTCCTCCAGCCCCATGCGGCACAAAAGCTGGCGTGCCTGCTCTTCGATCTCGGTGTGGATTGCTTTGCGGTTCACTTTATAATCGGGGCGCTCCTTGGCTAAAAGTTCCTTTGCCAGCATAACGTTTTTCAATGCGGTATATTGAGGAAATAAATTAAAAGATTGAAAAACCAAGCCGAAATGCAACCGCTTTTTGCGGATCTCCTGCTTACGGAGGGTGGCAGGATCTGCCGCATTAAATAAGGTATCGCCGTTTAAGATGATCTGCCCCTTATCGGGGGTTTCCAAAAAGTTCAGGCAGCGAAGCAGGGTAGTTTTGCCACTGCCGGAGGAACCGATAATGGAAAGGGCATTTCCCCGCTCCAGGGTAAAACTGATGTCTTCCAGTACCCGTGTGGAGCCGAAATGCTTTTCGATATGATTTACTTCTAAAAATGCCATTTCGCTTTTCCTCCTTACACCTGAAAATAATTGAGTTTTCTCTCCAGCTGGCCCAGCAAAATGGTGAGCAAGCCGTTAATGATCAAATAATAGATCGCCGCAAAGAACAAGGGCCAAAGCAGGCCGGAGATCCCGTGGGAGCCTTTCATAAAGGCACCGCCTGCCCAAATGATCTCCTGCAGGGAGATGATCCGTGCCAAAGAAGTATCCTTTACCAAGGTAATGATCTCATTGGACATGGGCGGCACGATCCGCTTGGTCATCTGCATTAAGGTAACCTTAAAGAAGATCTGGGATTTGGTCATGCCCAGCACCTGCCCTGCCTCCTGCTGACCGTGGGGCACCCCTTGGATGCCGCCCCGATAAATTTCGGAGAAATAACAGGCGTAGTTGAAGATAAAAGCAACTGCCGACGCTAAAAAGCGCCCGTTTTCGCCGCCACCCCAAATGGGATTATCCAGCACCAAGCCGGGGAAATAATAGATTGCCATCAACTGCAGCATCAAGGGGGTACCACGCACCACCCAAATAACCCCTTTGGTAAGCCACTGCAAGGGTTTAAAACTGCTCATGGAGCAAAAAGAAATTAAAAGTCCCAGGGGCATGGCGCCCAATAAGGTTACGAGAAATAACTTTAATGTTTGCAAAAAGCCCACGTTCAGTGCGCTTACTACAATGGGTAATTGTTCTAAAAATGTCATATGTATTTCCGCCTTTATTACAGCCTAAAAGCAGAGGCGCCGCAAAACGCCTCTGCTTTTTTATTTTTTAACCTACTTATTGAGCAATGATGTTCTTATCGGAGATGGCATAAGTCTTTGCCAAATCAGCCATAGTACCATCATCGTAAGCCTTCTTTAAGAAGTCGTTGAGCTTGGCAGTCAGGTCGGACTCCTTACGGAAGCCAATGCCGTATTCCTCGCTGTTCAGCTCAATGGTAAAGGTCAGATCAGCATAGCTGGTGCCCTCGCCGATCATAGCGCCTGCCATCAGCAGGTCGATCACGGCGGCGTCGCAGGTGCCGCTGTTTACTTCCAGAAGAGCGGTTGCCTGATCCAATACGGGAGTGGTCTTAAATTTATTCTCTTCTGCGATCTCTTCGCCGGCGGAGCCGTCTTCTACTGCAAATTGCAGATCCTTCATGCTGGCAGCGTCGGTATATTCAGCAGCCTTATCAGCTTTCATTACCACTACCTGGGCATTCTTCAAATAAGCCTTGGAAGTGCTCATGCCGGCTTTTACTTCGTCGGTCAGGGTCATGCCGTTCCACACAACGTCGATGGTCTTGCCATCCAATTCGGCGATCTTGTTGCCCCATTCAATGGTCTGGAACTCAACCTCTACGCCCAGCTCTTTGGCAAAGGCTTTTGCCAGGTCGGCATCGTAGCCGATCCACTCGCCGTCTTCATTCTGATAATCCATGGGAGCAAAGTCGGTAATACCCACTACCAAGGTGCCCTTATCTGCCACATACTCGGCATCGGTCATGTCACCCTTTGCGCCGCAAGCGGCCATGGTCAGCATCATGATGGCTACTGCAATCAGTGCCAATACTCTTTTCATTGTTTTCATTTTTTATTTCCTCCATTTCATTACTTTACTTCGCTAAAGTGATAACATCATAACATGGCATTTTGTATTTGTCAACACTTTTTTATAAAAAATTTTAAAAAATTTTTTTGGACATTTATTTCATTATCCTTTATAATAAAAACAACCCATCCTTTAAAGGAGTTTAACCATGAAAAAAGTTCTATCATTTATAATTATAATTGCCCTGCTGGCAGGGCTTACCGCCTGCCGCAAGAAGCCGGAGATGGAGGCTATCCCGGATGAACCGGTGGATTCTGTGGCATTCCGGGAGGAAGCCAAAGAAATGACTGCCCAGGATGCAGAGGAATATCTAAAAAGGGAAGATACCGACAAAACTGCCCCCCAATATAAAGAAGCGGTATATACCGTTGTGGAGCAGGAAGTTTCCAAGCAGATCGAGAACGCAAAGAAAAACAATCAAAAAACGGATGCGCTCTCCGCAACGCTGGAGGGGATCTGGTTCCGGTTTGTGGAGGGCAATGATTTCACCAGCAATACGGTGCGAAGCGGCGTTTCCAAGCTTGGCACCTTTGCCGCCGGGGAGAATGGCTGGTACCGCCTTACCTTTTACGACCGCACCTTAGCAGATACCGTGTTCAGTACCGATCAGGAACACGCTTTGAAAGAATATACCAAAGCCGTGGAACTGCTGCTGCAGGATCCCAACGTTGTGGTAAAAACAACTTTAGAATAAAAAAGCCCCTTGGACCACCCTCCGTAAGGAAGAATAGGTTTTGAAAGCATCTTTTTCGCCCAAACAAACCATAAAAATCCCGCCATGCGTCAGCATGGCC
>JAZSRD010000083.1:0-12986 GCA_045538295.1 Eubacteriales bacterium | reverse complement strand
AAAAAGCACCGAAATATGCCACTTTGGGGCGGGTTCGGACTATTTGCTCTACCCTAGATGTCGCTACGCCACAGGCCGTGAAGATTGCAATAAGCGTAAACGGCTACCGGTTTTTCGTCCTTTAAGGCAAAGGTTACGATGGGTTCCTGGCCGGGGAGCAGGCTTTTGCGCTGACCGCCACGGTCGGTTTGCAGGTACACCCAGGTGATACTATGCTCTTCGGTCATGGGGTGGGCAACGGAGCCAACAACCACCTCTACGGTATCCCCTTCTACCTTAACCACGGGGATATGCTTTTCCAGGCTGGCATCCACAGTGCCCGGCTCTAATTTGGTCATTTTTTGCCCACAGCACACCAAAGGTACTCCGGCATCGTGGATCATGCCCACCAGGTTGCCGCAATGCTCACAAAGATAAAATCTGCTTTCGTTCATTTTTTTCCTCCATTAGATATAATTTAGTATTTAATTTACAATTGGATCATGCTATTGGCTCAAAATCTGCAGCGCCGTGTTTGCACAAGGGGCAGATAAAATCTTCGGGGAGGGTTTCGCCCTCGTACACATAGCCGCAAATTTTACACACATAGCCTTTTTTACCCTCGGTTTGGGGCCTGGGCTTTACATTGTTCTGATAATAGGTATAGGTCATTGTTTCCCGATCAGAGAGCACCCGTGCCTCGGTTACCGAGCATATAAACATACCGTGGGTATCCAGATCCACATACTGCTCTACCTTTAAGGACATAAAGGAGTTGATATACCGGGGCAGGAATACCAAGCCGTTATCGGCACGCAAAGGCTCACAGTTGGCAAATTTATCCACATTTCTGCCGCTTACAAAGCCAAAGGCTTCAAACACCTTAAAGGGAGCCTCTACCGTGAGGCAGTTGATATTCATTTTGCCGGTCTGCTTGATCACGTGGTGGGAGTAATTTTCCTTATTAATGGTTACCGCAATGCGGTTGGGGGTGTTGGTAACCTGGGTCACGGTATTTACGATCAAGCCGTTATCCTTTTTACCGTCGTTGGAAGTGACCACATACAAGCCGTAGCCGATGTTAAAAAGAGCGGTCAGGTCGTTTTTATTGGCGGTGGAATCTTGCTGTGCCAAATATTCCTTACAAAGCTCCTCGGCAAGGGCATTGAGCTGACCTGCGCTTTCCTCGTTCAAGGCAGAAAGGATCTTTACGGTGGTATCGGCAAAGGTAAGGTTTTTACACTTTTCCAGCATGCCTTTCATCACCTTGGCAGCCAAAGGCGCCCAGCTGCCGTTTTCAATAAATGCAACGGTACGGTTGCTGAAATTACGCTCGGTGAGATGGGCGATAAACTCCCGCATAAAGGGAAAGATCTCGGCATTATAGGTGGTGGTGGCAAGCACCAATTTGCTATAACGGAAGGCATCTTCCACCGCTTCTGCCATATCGCACCGTGCCAGATCGTTTACCACCACCTTGGGGCAACCGTTTTCCTTAAGCTTTTCTGCCAGCTGCAGCACTGCTTTTTTGGTGTTGCCATACACGGAGGTATAGGCGATCATGATCCCCTCTTCCTCGGGCTGATAAGAGGACCAGGTTTGGTACAAATTCAGGTAATAGCTCAAATTTTCGCTGAGCACAGGGCCGTGGAGGGGGCAGATGATCTGAATATCCAGGTTTGCCGCCTTTTTCAGCAGGTTTTGCACTTGGGCGCCGTATTTGCCCACAATGCCAATATAATAACGGCGGGCTTCGCACGCCCAATCCTCTTCCACATCCAGGGCGCCGAATTTGCCAAAGCCATCGGCAGAAAACAGCACTTTATCGGTGCTATCGTAGGTAACGATCACCTCCGGCCAATGAACCATGGGTGCCGCCACAAAGGTGAGGGTATGGTTCCCTAAAGAAAGGGTGTCCCCCTCCCCTACCACTATCTGCCGCTCGGCAAAATCGGTGCCGAAGAAGTTCTTCATCATCACAAAGGCTTTTGCAGAAGATACGATCTTGGCATTGGGGTACGCCTTAATAAAGTTTACGATATTTGCCGAATGGTCCGGCTCCATATGCTGCACGATCAGGTAGTCGGGGCTCCGATCCTGCAACGTATTTTGAATATTATCCAACCATTCATGGGCAAAGGCGGCGTCCACCGTATCCATAATGGCAATTTTATCGTCGATAATGGCATAGGAATTATATGCCATGCCGTTGGGCACATCGTATTGACCCTCAAAAAGATCAATATGATGGTCGTTTACGCCGATGTATTTAATATCTTTTGTAACCGTCATTTTTATACCTCTTTTTTAATGATCTTATACTTTTATTTTATTAAATTCTCAATAAAAAATCAATATATTATTTTATATTTTAAACAAAGAAATGGGGATGTAAAAAAAGTCTGAACCGCAAAAGGCAAGAAAAAACAAGGACTTTTAACAGCATTCCTTCGTAACAAAAAAAGGAAGAAAAAATATTGCCGAAAGGCAATATTTTTTCTTTTTATAAAGCCTTTTGCTCCCTTCAAATCGAGCCGCTCGACGTATCACATACGTCTTCGGGTACCCGTAACCAAAGGTTACGGCTCGATTTAAAGGTTTCAAACATTTTTTCCTATCCCCTAAAAAGGGGCTGTAAAAAAATCCCAAGATTTTTTTACAGCCCGTGCTTTTTTGCAATTAATCGTCGATTTCAGAATCGGATTCCAGAATCTTGCCACTTTCGGCATGAATGGTATATTCGTATTCCCGATTGCCGGAGCGGAATTCAACCTGGTATTCATACACGCCGTCGTCTTCATCCAACTCTACCCTCAACCCTACTACCTGTTCGGCGGAGAGATTGGCATGGCTCAATGCGATGGATTTTGCTTTCTCTTTGCCAATAAAAGTGGGGGTGGCGGGGGTGGTGGTTGCGGGAGGCTGAACATCGTCGTCTATTTCTTTATCGAAGTCCAGGATCTTACCGCTCACAGCGTGGATCTCGTAATCGTATTCTGTGTTGCCGGAGCGGAACTCGATGTCGTATTTCACGATGCCGTCGTCTTTTTCCTGCTTTGCCTTGGTGAAGGTCACTTTACCGGCGGTAAGCCCGGCATTCTTCAGGGCGATGGACTTGGCTTTTTCCAACCCGATATAGGTGGGAGTGGTGGTTTCCGGCTTTTGAGTGGTTGTGTTATTATTTGCGGGTTTGCCGCCATCATCGTCTACATCTTTATCGAAATCCAATATCTTACCGCTTACGGCGTGGATTTCGTAATCATATTCCGTATTACCGGAGCGGAATTCAATTTCGTATTTGCTTTCGTCTTTATCCAACGTTGCCTTGGTAAAGGTTACCTGGGTGGCGGTAAGGCCCGCATTCTTAAGGGCAATGCTCTTGGCTTTCTCTGCACCAATATAGGCGGGGGTGGCGGGTTCTTCCTTTTTGTCGGTGGTATTCTCTTGGGGTTTATCCTCGGTGGATTCTTCGGCAACATCTTCGTTGGTGTCCTCGATCTCGTCGGCAATATTTTCCCAAAGGCTATCGTCGGCATCGTAGTCCACAATGTCGGTAATATCGATCTTCTTTGTTCTAACAACGGCGGCAATCTCCCGAAGGCTCAGGGGAGCAAGATCCTCTGCTCTTAAGGAGGAATCCTTTTCTGCCAGATTCAGCACAAACACCGCTTTGCCCAAGGAAATCTTATTTTCTGCTGCAAACTCCTTGGCATTTGTTTCCTTACCAATTGTCTGCTTGATCACAGAAGCTTCCACTTCGTTGGTTTTCAGGTAATCGTCTACATTGGTTACCACCAATTTCTCGATCTCGGCGGCTTTGGCAGGATCATCGTTTTGCACAGAAACTAAAATGTTTCCCTTGCCATCCTGCAGATAGCCCTTGCTTGCCATAGAACCGATAATGGCGTTTACAGCCACTTTAAGATCGGTATTTTTGAGCTCCATGCCGTCTAAAATCTCCAAAGCATCTTCGTTTACCGCTTCCACCGAAAGCACTTTATCCTTCCGGTTGGCTGCGATCTCAATGCTGGGGTTCACATCAATATCCACCAGGGAATCAATTACTAAATTATTTGCGTAATAAACGCCGCCCAAGGCGCCGCTTGCCACCAAGATCAGTGCTGCGGCGGCTCCTGCGATCCATTTTTGTACATGGTGTAATCTTAAATTATTTTTCATGGTAACCGTCCTTTCTTGGTTGGGAACGATGTTTTGCTCGATCTTTTCAAACAGGTTCTCCGGCACCATCTCGCCGTAAGCCCGAAGCAGGTTTTCTTCTATTTTTTTATTACGCATAAAAATCTTCCTCCTTCAGGATCTCCTTCATTCTTTTAAGGGCACGGTGGTATTTTGAAAGCACCGTATTCAAGGGTAGCTCCATAAGCTCTGCGATCTCCCGATTCTTTAATCCGGTTACACAGTGGAGGGTTACGATCTGCCGCTCTTCATCGGTTAAGGCTTTCAGGGCAATTTGCAGCACCATGCGAGCCTCACTGTTGCCGATATGAGAAAAGGCGTCACTATCCTCGATACGGGCCTCTTCTAAGCTATCTGCACGGTTTCGCTCCCGTAGTTTCATTCGGGCATGGTTCTTGGCTATGGTAAAGATCCATGCCATGGGCTTACCGCAAGGGCGGTAGTTTCCGGCAGAACGATGGATGGATATAAAGGTTTCCTGCAAAACATCTTCCGCATCATGTGTATTTTTGGTGAGGGAAAGAGCATAACCGTAAAGGCTTTGGTAGATCTTATTATATAGATCGTGCAAGGATTCGGTGCCTCCATCTTCGGCGATACGCTTAATATCCAGATCCGTCACGGTCGACTGCGCGCGGTAGGATTGCTCGGCTAATATCAGCGTTATGATCATACTCTTTTTGTCCTTTCGTAACAGTAATGCAGAAGATTACCGTTTTATTGCAAGATTTTGAAATTTTTTTATTTTTATTGTATCACGACTTTTCCTTTTCCGCAACACTTCCTTATACATATTAAGGCGATTCATGCCGTTATATGTAAATTTGCAGGTTGACTTTATAGTGGGTTTATGATAGAATAAATTGATTTTGTATGTACTTTTGCAAAATTAAAATAATTATCGGATTTTTAAAAAAAGGAGATCATTACCATGGAAAAAATCTTAGAAATTCTCAAATCTATCCGCAGCGACGTAGACTTTGAAAAAGAAGAAAAGCTGATCGACGACAGCGTTCTCGATAGTTTTGACATCGTATCCATCGTGGGCGAGCTGTGCGACGAATTCGACATCACCATTACTGCCGAAGACATGGAGCCTGAAAACTTCAACAGTGCAAAGGCTATGCATGCCCTGGTTGAGCGTCTGCTGGACGAATAATCTTAGGGGGAACATAAATGGCATTTACTTCATTTAGTTTCCTGGCCTTTTTGCTGGCAGTACTCGTAGTTTATTATCTGGTGCCCAAAAGGGTTCAGTGGGCTGTTCTTTTGGCAGCCAGCTACGGGTTCTATCTGTTCAGCGGCGTGGAGCAGGTATTCTATATTTTAGGCACTACCCTGATCTCCTACGGGGCTGCCCGTTGGATGCAAAAATTGCGGGATCAGGGGCAACATGAGATCGACGCTTTAGGCGAGGATGTTACCAAAGAGCAAAAGCGTGAGATCAAAAAGGCTGTAGGCAAACGGGTGCGTGTGATCCAGGTGGCAGTTGTACTGTTCAACCTGGGTGTACTGGCCACCCTAAAGTACGTAAACTTTTTTGTGGGGAACATCAACCAGCTTTTCAGTTTATTTAGATGGGATGCTTCTTTGCCCCTGGTAAATCTGCTGGTACCCTTGGGTCTTTCCTACTACACCTTTAACTCTGTGGGTTATTTGGTGGATGTGGGCCGGGGTAAATATCCCGCTGAAAAGCATTTGGGCAAGTTTGCGTTGTTTGTATCCTTCTTCCCCTCTATTGTGCAGGGGCCCCTTTGCCGTTTTGGCGATGTGGGGGTACAGCTCCAGCAACCTCATAAGTTTGAATACAACAACATTAAGTACGGTGCACAACTGATGCTGTGGGGTTTCTTTAAGAAACTGGTGATCGCCGACCGTGTGGCAGCCATCACCTCCACCATTTTTTCCTCCAGCTTTACCGATTATAACGGTTCCCAGATCTTTTTCGGCGTGCTGGCATATTCCTTCCAGATCTACGGCGATTTCTCCGGCGGTACCGATATTGCCCGGGGCGCCGCTCAAATGATGGGAATTAATCTGCCGGTGAACTTTGAGCAACCCTTCTTTGCCACCTCTATGGGTGACTTCTGGCGCCGGTGGCATATGTCCTTGGGTGCTTGGATGCGGGAATATGTATTCTATCCCATTATGCTGTGCAAGCCGGTAACTGCTCTGAGTAAAAAGTTCCGTAAAAAATACAGTGCTTACGCCGGGAAGCTGGTGCCTTCCGTAGCTGCGCCCTTAGTGGTGTTCTTCTTGATCGGTATATGGCACGGCTTAACATGGCAATACATCACCAACGGTTTATATAATGCCTTTTTGATCGCCGGCAGCGTAGCGCTGACCCCGGTGTATGAAAAGTTGATCAAAATATTTAAAGTAAATACCGAAGCCTTCAGCTGGCGGCTGTTCCAGATCGGGCGCACCTTTATTTTGCTGTGCATTTCCCGTATCATTGTAAAAGCACCCAGCCTGATGGAAGGGTTCCGTATGATCAAAGCCATGTTCACCAGTGTGGACTGGGACTTTATCTCCGGTGCAAACGGCCAGATCTTCACCTACGGCGTAAACCAAAAAGAGATGGTGGTGCTGGCTATTTCCGTGCTGCTCTTGCTGGTGATCGGCATTCTGCGGGAGCGGGGCGTACAGATCCGGGAGACCCTGGCGCAACAGAACATTTTGTTCCGTTGGCTTTTAGTGCTGGCTCTGCTTGCCTTTGTATTAGTTTTCGGTGTTTATGGACCCGACTACAATGCAAGCGCCTTTATCTACGGCAACTTCTAAGAAAGGGTTGAACTATGACTAAAAAGCAATTCTTACGTAGTGTAATCTTTTTTCTGCTGGTTTTTGCAATGTTATTCACCCTGTGTGATATTTTTGAATTGATAAACACTTCAAACTTCAGCCGGCGTTTTTACACTTACAGAAATCTCCCTGAAGACACAGTGGATGCTGTATATATTGGTACCAGCGGATTAGACCGCTATATTATCAATCCTAAAATCTACGAAGAATACGGAATGTCAATCTTCCCGCTTACCGTAGATGCGCTACCGTGTTGGCTATATACCAACATGATCGAGGAAGCCTATACGTATCAAAACCCGGAATTACTCATTATTGACACGCGCTCCTTTGGCCAGGACAATGTGAAAACAGAAACGATGGATGCCAGCGGACGCAGGGTGATTGATATTATGGACTTCTTCTCTATCAACCGGCTGAAAGTTGCTTTTAAGACTATGAAACAGATTCATGCAGTCGATGAAAAGCAATCAAGATTTGATCTATCTTATATCTTCTCCTTTATTAAGTATCACTCTAAATGGGAGGAAGAAGATTTTCGGTTCAAAAACAATATCGGCAGTGTGCCTCATCAATATGCCGGTTTTACGGTGAACACTAAAAACACCGTAAACAGAGTTCCTCAAGAAGCGATCCTTTATGATTTAACTTATCAGGAAGATCTGGATCCCATGAGCGAAGAGGCACTTTACGAACTGTTGGATTATATTGAAGAAAAAGATTTGAATGTAATGTTCTTAGACACGCCGGAATTTCGCACCAAAAAGCAGATGGGGCGTGCAAACCGTATAAATCAGATCATTGAAGATGCAGGATATCCGCTTCTTCAGTTTTACACCTCAGAAGAAGCCGGTAAGTTCACCATTGATTTAGATGTTAATACTGATTTTTATGATGAGAGCCATGTTAATTACTACGGAGCCATTAAATTCACCGATTATTTTGCCGATTATTTGGACGAAAACTATGACCTGCCCGACCGCAGAAATGATGAGAATGCAGCAAAATATTGGGACGGAATCTATGAAACACTCATTAATAAAATCGAAAGTTTAGAGAAAAAGAAAAGCAGTTGATTCTTGAATCGGGGAAATTGGTGCACTTACCATTTAGTAAAAAAACGAGAAAGGGTTCGTAATGACTAAAAAACTTCTGCGCAGTGCAATTTTTTTACTGCTGGTTTTTGTATTAATATTCACACTTTGCGATATATTTGAATTGGAAAATACCTCTAATATTAATAAGCGTTTTTATACCTATCAAACGCTGCCAAAAAATTCTGTAGATGCTGTTTATATAGGCACCAGCGGCGTAGACCGTTACTGGATCGCTTCTCAAGCTTACGAGGAATATGGCATGGCGGTATATCCCCTTACATCTGATGCTATGCCCGCCTGGTTATTCGTAGAAGTTATCAAAGACGTTTTCGCCTATCAAAATCCCGAGTTGATTATCCTTGATATTCGCGCATTTGGGCAAAACAATGTCAATGCTTCCCGTATGGAAGTTCGTGCGCGGCGTGTTTTGGATGCCATGAATTTCTTTTCTGTTAACCGTCTTCGTGTTGCACTTAAAACCATGAAAGTAATTCATTCTATGGATAAAACAACGCCCAGATTTGATCTTTCCTTGCTGCTTTCCTATATAAAATATCACACAAAATGGAGCGATGATGATTTTCTCTTTTCCGAACATGCCGGAAATCGCCCCCATAATTTTGCCGGTTTTTTCCTTAACGAAAGTGTGAGTTTTCGAAGAAAAAAGCAAACCCCTGTTTTATATGATCCCACCTACGAAGAAGAATTGGACCCCATAAGCGAAGCGGCTCTTTATGAGGTATTAGAATTTATTGAGGAAAAAGAACTAAATGTTCTGTTTGTAGATACACCTCAATATCGAAACAATACCGAGGCAGGGCGTTCAAACAAAGTCTACCATATTTTAGAAGAAAATGGATTCTCTTATCTCCACTACTATTCCCCAGAAGATGACGGTAGTTTTAACATGGGTTTAGATCCAAAATCGGATTTTTATAACACAGGGCACGTAAATGTCTACGGAGCTCAAAAGTTTACATCTGCTTTTTCCGCCTATTTGAATGAAAACTACGATCTGCCTGATCGCAGAAATGATGAAAATGCTGCTAAATATTGGAATGGGATAAACGAAAAACTCACCCAACAGATAGCAGAATATGCAAAAGAAAAGAAAAAAAGCGCATAATTGAAGGAGAATGATAACCATGCAATCGATTGCTCTTACCATTCAGCAAAAAGCAAAAGAAGTACCGGAAAGAGTTGCCTTTATTGTTAACGACGAAAAATGCACCTACGAATATTTAGCCGCCTGCAACCGCAAGGCAGCTGCCTATTTGCAAGGTAAAGGCATTCAAGCCGGGGATCGCATTATTGTGGAAGCAGATCATATTCTGCCCTACGTGTACTTTTGGTACGGCATTCAGTTACTGGGTGCCACCTTTGTGCCGGTAGAGAAAAGCACACCCAGCGCCCGTATTACGGAAATTGCCAACGAACTGGATGCCAAAACCATTGTAACCCTGAATACCCGGGAGGATCTGCCGGGCGCATGGTCCTTGGAAGAGATCTTTACCGAGATCTTGGCTACCGACGATCACTTTGAAGCCACCGCTCCCGATCCGGAAAGCTTGGCTGAAATTCTGTTTACCACCGGCACCACCGGAAAATCCAAGGGTGTTATGGTATCTTACACCAACCAGGTAAATATTGCCCTGGCAGGGATCGAAACCACCAATATTCAGCCGGATAATGTGTGGCTGATCCCCACCCCCATGAATCATGCTGCCGGCCTTAGAAAGGTTCATATTGCCATGGCAGTAGGCAGTACCGCCTGCCTGATGGAGGGATTTAGAAACTTCAAGCAATATTTTAAGACCATTGAGGATCATCAGGTAACCTCTTTGTACCTGCCTCCCTCTGCCATTCACCTTCTTTTGGCTGTTGCTTCCAAAAATCTGGAAGCCCTTGCCGGTCAGTTACGCTTTATCTATTCCAGTTCTGCCGCATATCCCGAAACGGATAAAGAGAAGATGCGGAAAATTCTGCCCAACGTCTATATGTATAACTGTTTCGGCGGTTCGGAGGTTGGCGTTGCTTGTACCGATGAATTCTGCGTTTCCGGCGGTTCCCAATACGCAGGCAGCGTTGGCAAGCCCAACTCCCTGTGCCAAATCGTGATTTTGGACGAGAATTTCAATGAAATTCCCGATTCCTCTGCCACCAAGTTTGGCTTAATCGGTATCCGCAGCAAATCCGTAACCAAAGGCTACTGGAATGAGCCGGAGCAAACTGCAAAGGCATTCCGCGACGGCATGCTCATTATGTCTGATCTGGGTTACTTTGCCCCCAACGGCGAGCTGATCCTGATCGGCCGTGCCAACGATACCATCAATCTGGGCGGCTTGAAGGTTGCTCCTTTGGAGGTTGAGGAACTGGTTATGCGGGCTGAATGCGTGGACGAATGCCTGCTGATCCCTATCACCAAAGGCGGTACCGTTTCTGCACTGAAGTTGCTGGTGGTACTCAAAGAGGGCATGGAACTGAACGAAGAAGAAATCCACAATATGATCCTTCAGAATTTAGAGCCCTACAAAAATCCCAAGCAGATCGTTGTGATCGACGAGATCATTAAAACCTTTAACGGGAAGATCGACCGTAAGCAAATGATAGCAAAATACTCATAAAAAAACGAACCCCCTTAATGCGCTGCTGGACTGCCCCAAATTGTGCAGGCAGTACAAAAACACCCCTATGGCAGTTAAAATTAAATTTTAAGCAACATACTGACTTCTCTTTTCAAGGGGAGTCAGTTTTGTTTTTAGTTGGATGCGCTGATGATTGTAAAAATGGATGTACCCATCTATGAGGAGGTGAGCCTCCTCATAGGTCCGAAGTCTTACTCGATAGATACACTCGGTTTTGAGAATTGAAAAGAAATTTTCGGCTAAAGCATTGTCATACGGATTGCCACGTCTCGACATTGATGGTGTAATGTTGTATTCTTGCGTTAGCTTAAAATACCCGTGTGAAGTGTATTGAAAGCCTTGGTCACTGCGGAGCTGCAACTCTGCGGTGGCCTTCTCTTTTTTCTTAGCTTCTTTAATAGTGCTCAATACAAGATTGACATTTTGCTCGGTTCCGGTTTTGTATGCAACAATGCTGTTGTTATACAAATCTCTGATGATAGAGAGATACAATACACCTTGCTTTGTATGTATGTACGAAATATCTGTAACCCATTTTTGATTTGGCTTTTCGGCAAAAAATCTCGGTTTAATAAATTAGGATATTTGTGAAGATAATCTCCGTAATTACGTTATTTCTTCCTTCCGATTACCGATGAGCATTATTGCAATGTTTTTTTGATTTTAATTGTAATTGATTTAAAAAATATTAGATTATATAATAAATGCGACATGATAGATAAAAGATTTATGTGCACATGGATAATCTAAAGATCTACGCCTTTGCCGACGAAGCATCGGAAAACATCGACCGGCAGATCGTTGCCATCAAAAAAACGGGCTTTGCGGCTTGGAGATCCGTGGAGTAGGCGATGTGAACATTTCCAAGATCACCACGAAAAAGCCAGAGAAGAGCGGCAAAACTGAATGCCAACGGGCTGATCACCTGGTCCATTGGCTCTCCCATTGGAAAGATTGGCATCACCGAGGATGTCGATGCCCACCTGGATAAACTCAAGTACACCCTGGAGATCGCCAATATATTAGGCGCTAAAAACACCCGCCTGCAGGTGCAGACCATTGCTTTGCACTGCGGGATCATGGATGTGCAGTATTTTTCCAAACTCTTTAAAAAACAAACCGGTAAAACCCCCAGGGAATACCGAGAATCGATGAGATAAAAAGGAGGAATAACCGTGACAGAATTCATGAACGAAAACTTTCTGTTGACCACCCCCACCGCCCAAAAGCTTTACCACGACTATGGGGCAGATCTGCCCATTATCGATTATCACTGCCATGTTAGCCCCAAGGAGATCTATGAAAATAAATCCTTCTCCAATATCACCGAGTTGTGGTTAGGGGGCGATCATTATAAATGGCGGCTGATGCGCTCTAACGGGGTTGATGAGTACTACATCACCGGCGGCGCCTCCGATTACGAAAAGTTTTTGCATTTTGCCCAGATGCTGCCTAAGGCCATTGGCAACCCCATGTACCATTGGTGCCACTTAGAACTGAAAGCGTATTTTGGATACAACGGAATCTTGAACGGCGACACCGCTCAGGAGGTGTGGGAGCTTTGTAATGAAAAATTAATCAATGGTAACCTGAGCGTGCGCAAGATCATTGAGCAGAGCAATGTGGCATTTATCGGCACCACCGATGATCCCCTTGATTCTTTGGAATACCACAAGTTGATTGCCGAAGATCAAAGCATGAAAACAACGGTAGCCCCCTCCTTCCGCCCGGATAAGGTGCTGAACATCGACAAAGCCGGTTGGACGGACTATATGAAACAGCTTTCCCGGGTAGCAGAGATCGCCATTGACGATATGGACAGCCTGAAAACAGCCCTGCGCCGCCGCATGGAGCATTTTAATGCCCACGGCTGCAAGGCAAGCGATCATGGTTTGGACTGTGCTTTTTATGCAGAGGCAGACACCGCTACCTTAAACAAGATTTTGCAAAGAGGGCTGGCAGGAGAGCCGGTTACCAAAGAAGAGGCGGAGGCACTTAAAACCGATCTTTTGATATTTTGCGCCAAAGAATATGTGCGGTTAGGATGGGTAATGCAGATCCATTATAATTGCATGCGCAATCCCAACAGCGAAATGTTTAACCGCCTGGGCCCCGATACCGCCTTTGATTGCATCGGCCCCCACAACGGAAGCCGAGAACTTGCTGCCTTGCTGGATCGGCTGAATCGGGAAAAGAGTTTGCCCCGTACCATTCTTTACAGCCTTAATGCGGCAGATAATGCATTCCTTGGCACTTTGATCGG
>JAZSRD010000008.1:0-43506 GCA_045538295.1 Eubacteriales bacterium | reverse complement strand
TATTATGGAAGCTGTTATCGAAGGTATGGCAGCCTATTATTCCGAACAACTTTCTCAAAATATCAAGGGAGGTCAACGCGCCAGCGCCGCACAAGCACAGAGCACCGGCGGAAACAGACCGTTAGGATACCTCACCGGTCCCGACAAGAAGTTTATCATTGACCCCGAAAGTGCGCCGACCGTTAAACTTGTATTTGATCTTTATGCCCAGGGACAGACGATTGCACAAATCGTTCGTGAATTGAATGCAAGAGGCCATCGCACTTTAAAAGGCAAACCGTTTACCCACAACAGTTTACGGACTATGCTAAAAAATGAAAAGTACATTGGTATTTACACCTATAAGGATGAAGTGCGTTTAGAAAACGCTATTCCGCCTATCGTAGATACAGAAACATTTTATAAGGTTCAAGAAATGTTAAAATACAATCAACGTGCTGCCGCACACAAGAATGCCAAAGTGGAGTATCTGCTAACCGAAAAGTTGTTTTGCGGTAAATGCGGTGCTATGATGGTAGGAGTGAGCGGAACAAGCAAAACCGGTAACCGTCATCACTATTACTACTGCCATAACCAACGCAAAAAGTTGTGTACTAAAAAGCCAGTTCGACAAGTTTGGATCGAAAATCTTGTATTAGAATACATAATCAATCTCGTAAAAGATGAAGATATGATCGAATTCATTGCAGAAAATACGTATCAGTATTATTTGAAGCAAAATACGGAAACGTCATATACCGAGTCTTTAAGACAGGCTCTTGCAGATATTGAAAAATCCATTGCTAATTTGGTGAGAGCTATCGAGCAAGGAATTATCAACGAAGCCACCAAGAGCCGTATGGATGAGCTTGAGGAACAGAAAGACGAAATAAAAATTGCCTTGGCAGAAGCCCGTCTGAAAGAAAATCTCGGACTCAATAAAGAACGTATACTGCATTTTCTGCATCAGTTCACCAATATGGATTATACGGACATCGAGTGTCAGAAGCGCTTGATCAAAATCTTTTTAAACTCAGTTTTTGTATATGATGATAAGGTTGTATTAACCTTCAACTATTCCGGAGATAATCGAACTATCACCTTAAAGGAGATTGACGCCGGATTACAGCAGGGCGTTCGACTGTCCCGTGCGTTGAGCCACCAGAAAACGACCGTAACTTCGATACCAAAGTTACGGTCTTTTTTTAACGAAACAAATCCATTATGGATTTTTGAAATACGCTTCGCATGTAAAATATTGCTTTGTAATATAAAATGCGCTATGGCGCATGGAGATTTATTTTTTATATTGTGTAGCAATATTTCATTTAATGTGCTATAATCAGTTTGAAAAAGGAGTGTGACTACTATATGCTGAATATAGGAAGCCTTATTTTAGGTGCCTGTGCTTGGCTTTTTGCAGCCTTGGCAATTACAACACCGAAAGCCTTTACATCCCACAGAAATACCGCAACAAGCTTCAGCCTATGTTCAATTTCCCTTATATTTCAATTATTTGAAATGAATCGCAGGGTGGTTTCGGGTGATTATGCCGCTATTGAGGATACTATTCGTGCGGTTTTAATTGCTTCTGCCACATTGATTTCCATTACGATTATTCTAAATCTTATTGCATTAGCAAGAGCAAAAAACAAATAAGTTAAATCCCATTTTTCAAAACAACTGATTATGCTATTATGCAGATAAAGAAAAGGAAGTGTAACATGAAATTTAATATTGACAGAGAATACCTGCTCGATTGTTTTAAAAAAATTGTAGAAACCCCCAGTCCGGTGGGATACTACATAAAGATATGGCCTGTTTTAGAGCAGCTTGCCAAGGAGCTTGGACACAAGGTTACCTACGACAACAAAAGAACTGCATACATTAACATTGCGGGAGAAGATCCCACCAAAACAGTACTGGTGGCCGCTCATGCCGACACCTTAGGACTGATTGTGCGCTCTGTTGAAAGCAACGGCTGGCTGCGGATACGCAAGCTTGGTGGAGTATGTATGCCCAGTATAGAGGGAGAAACCGTAATGGTATACACCCGTGATGGGCGGGCATATACCGGGCTGGTAATTTGCAAAGCCCACTCCGTACATGTTTCTGCAGAGGCACATAATTTAGAAAGAAACGAAGATACCCTCCGTGTACTTTTGGACGAAGATGTTAAGAGCGCAGAAGATGTAAAGGCGCTGGGCATTCAAAACGGCGATGTGATTGCTATTGAGCCCCGTTGCCAATACACCGAGAAGGGATATTTGAAATCCCGATTCATCGACGATAAAGGTGCGATCGCCTGCTGTTACACCGCCCTTAAATACCTAACAGAAAATGACCTGAACCCCAAGTACAACACACTGCTTGCCTTCCCCATTTACGAGGAAATGAGCATTGGGGGCAGCTATGTACCAAAAGAGGTTTCGGAATATGTGGCAATAGACATTGGCCTGATCGGAGCAGAACTGGATGGCAACGAAAAATCTGTTAGCATCTGTGCAAAAGATGCCACCGCACCCTATGATTATGAGCTTACTTCCCGGTTAATCGAATATGCCCAAAAGGCGGAATGCGATTACGCGGTGGATCTTTATCCCCGCTACGGCACCGATGCCAAAGCGGCGCTTCGTGCCGGCCACAATTTATGCGGTGCAGTTTTTGGCATGGCGGTTTATTGCAGCCACGGAATGGAACGCACCCATATTGATGGTCTTGCCAATACAGCTAACTTATTACTGGCCTACATTCTGGATCTGTAAAATAAAAAGAGTCCCTTATAGGGACTCTTTTTATTTTACATTTAAATCAATAGAATTTTGCCAACCCATTCTATTGTTTTTTCTTCAGATAATCTAAAACCTGTTGATAAATTCGTTCGCAATTATTAAAATCATCAAACTCGAAGAATGAATCAGCACGATTTCGATATTCCTCCTTAATAGAGCAACCGTTACGCATATAATCGCACAATTCCCCAACAATGCTTTCTTCGTTTTTGCAGACAGGACCAAAGCCCATGGTATCATACTCCAGTCCGCCGGCATCGTAATGGGGCGGCAGCTTATCGGGGTGGTAATATACCAGCGGCTTTCTTTGATAAGCAAAGTCAAACTGAACGCCGGAATAGTCGGTAACCATCAAAGAAGATTCTGTTAAAATCTTCTCATAATTAATATCACCGGTTGCCGGGATAATCTCAACAAAATCATTTTGATCGAAATCTTCCAACTGCCCGCTCATTGCCGGGTGCAGCAAATAAATAATCTTATAACCGGTTTCCAAAGCACAGTTGATCAATTCCTGGTTATTTATAAGTCCATTATAAATCTTAAAATAATCGCTGTTTTTAAAGTTATCATTATGACTCTTCTTAATGTGGGCAACGCTGGAGTTTACCACATTTCTACGCCAAGTGGGGGTAATCAAAATGATTTTTTGATCGTTGCTTTTCAGGCCATCATAACGTGCCAAACCAGTTAACTTAATTTGAGCCGGATCATACCCATAGAACGGATCCGAAATGTTCTCTACCTCAAATTTTGATGCACAGCAATACAGTTTGATATTATCAAACAACCGATTTTGGAACTGCGCGATTTTTTGAATAGTCAGTCCATGCTGGATACAGATCACTTCCGGATTAAACAGACCGCAAGCAAAATCTCTTGCCAGGCCCTCGAATCCGCAGTAAGATATGACATTAGCGTGAGTGTCCAAAATCACCTCGGAATGTAGGCTGTATAGCTTTGCTTTTAGCGAATTATACACAATGGTATGCCGGCGGTTTTGCTTTTTCAATCGGGGATAATCGGGGGAATCCTTTTTTACAATATAATAAACATTTGCCTTCTGTTTCAGGCAATATTGATACATATATTCACCGTTATCGCCCGCTTTATACAGTTTATCCCAAGCAAGCCAAATATGCTTATTCTTATAATAAGGCTTGGTAATATAATAAAGCATCCTCAAGAAAGCTAATTTCAGCACACGCCAACGCTGTTTTGTCGAAGATTGGTCAATAAATTTTAATAAATCAAATATGATTTCGTTTCCAAACAAACGAGGTGCAGTTGCTTTTTTAATTTTCAGATGCGTAGTATTATTTTCTAAAATATATTTACCAAAATGCCAAAAAGAATGAGGCGTATTACACAGCCGTGCATGTACCGTCAAAAAATTAAAGAGTTGAGAGATCACGATCTCTTTATAGAGGATCGATGCAGAAATCTCATCTCCCGCCTTCACCTGTGCTAAATCAACCTCAAATGAAAAACGATATTTTCTTGAAATGGTTTTTCCAAAAACCTTGAGCAACGGATAAATATCACTTTTTTGCACTTTCAGTTGTTTTTCTCCACATTTGATGCAGATTTTAATTTGATCCTCATTCAGAAAATCGCGCACCGTTGTGGAACAATCGAAATAAAGCTTATTATTACGGTAGTTTATTGCGTAAACTGTGATCATTTCTTTTTCCAAATTAGAAATGGGCACTTTTGATGTGCGGATCCCGTTTTTATAGACACTGTAAAATAGGCAGCGGTCACGTACTAACTCTTTAAAATCCACATCGGGTCTATCATATTTTCGATTAAAAAAGTACATCCGGATCCAGCGAGGAATTTTAAACCGATGTTTAAAGCGTTTCCGCTCATTATCCATGAAAAGTTGTAAAATAACCTCATCGTCCAAAAGCGAAACCACTTTCACCATCTGGTCCATCAGTTTATTAAAATCATCTTTTTCCACAACGCCTTTGTTACGATCTTGCAGGTTACAATTAATTTTTGCAAAAACGAGGTACATAATTGCCTCTTGAAGATAGATCGGCACATCAGATTGATCTTTGATTTCATTGTAGTAATGTTCCAAAGACTCAAAATACCATTGCGGCTGATATTGAATAGCACATTTTGAGGTATTATCTTCAAAAGGTTCCAAAGAATAGATTTTTATTGAATCATCATAATAATAAACCGGATTCTTGATTAAAAGATCCAAAATAAACTTTACTTTACACTCATCAAAATACGCATTTTGAAAAGCAATTCCATTCAACAGTTCCCTGCCGATAAAATAACCGATTAAATTTAGCGCAAGTTCCCCCGGTGAATTTTCCAGATTGATCTCGCCTTTCAACGCCGGCTGCATCACATAATTCTTTACTGTATTAGTTTCTAAATCCAGATAGCAAGTTCTAATAACAACGATTCGACTCTTACTTTTTTTCGCAACTGTTTTTAATACAGCGTCAGAAGAATAGAATACATTAGTATTAATAAACGCTACAAATTCACCTTCTGCTTTTTTAAGACCTGCATTATATGCCTCTGCCAGTTCGGTAATTTCAATCGTTTCATATTTTATGGTCACCAAACGACGATACCGGTCAAGCAATTCTTTCTCTACCGGAAACCCGCTGCGGTCTTCAATAATGACTTCCACTTTTGACAGATCATAAGACTGGCGAACAATACTGTGCAAAGTGTGTTCTATATGTTCATCAGATTTTACAACAACAAAACTGAATTCCTTGGCGCTCACTTTATCTTCTCCTAATTAATTATTATTTTTCCTCAATAAGATATGATCAATCACCTGATCTGCCGCTCTTTCACCGGTTTCACTAATATTTTCATGTGCAAACTTTAAAAGTTTTTCCATTTGGAAATCCTTTTCACGGATTGCTTTAATAACATCATCAAAATCAGTACATACCTTTCCGGGAGCATCGTGATCCACTGTGCGATGCACGCTACGGATTAACTCATATTCTTCCTTATCAAAAGCAAAGGTGATTATCGGTTTCTTCAGCATTGCAAACTCATAGATACTGGACGAATAATCCGTAATTAAAATATCTGTAATATAAAACAGTGAATTAATATCTGGAAAATCGAAAAAATCCATAATACAGTGTTTATATTCTTCATTAATAGAGATTTTTTCCAATACAAAGGGATGCATTTTTATAAGAAATACGTACTCATCCCCACAAAATTCCGCTATTTTTCGCTGATCCAGTAAATCAAAGGGATAATAAGCATCACGCTGACCCATGCCACGAAAAGTAGGGGCAAATAAAATGATCTTTTTACCCATCAACTGCGGATATTGTGCAAAAAATTCATCTTTAAACTTATTAATTTTATCTTTATCCAAATATCCGTCGTTACGCATTAAACCGTAGGGCAAGCACTTTTCGCGATCAATACCAAAAACCTCCGCATACACATCACGCAAAGCTTCGCCGCCTACGATGGCATAATCATACTTGCGATGAGAAGCAATATAAGGCAAAGGCGAACCTTCAAGTCCAAAACGTGCATAGCCTACCGATTTAAAACCAACGCCTGCGTGCCATACCTGAACCAACGTGGTCTTGGGATGCTTTTTTATATATTTGAAAAAAGGCACATAATCGTCCACAAAAATATAATCCTGTTGCGCTGTTAACACAGCCAACTTCAACCATATAAAAAAGACTTTTTCTTTAGAATGGTTCAATGTTTTTTTAAAATAGTACGACACCTTAAACCGACTATTCAACCCTCGTTCTTTCAGCCGGTCATCCAAAGCCTTTAAATTACCGCCAAAATCCCGAGTTTCAGACATTAGTAAGATACGGGTGCCGTTTTTTACTGTGAGTTTTGAAACCACAGTATAGATCACACTTATCAAACGATTTGCCCAATCTGTGATAAGTTTCGTTGCATATTCCCCAAAAGAGTGGGATTCTATTCTTAGTTTTCGTTTTTGAGGTTTGCGATTACACATCATGAATGTGCAACAAAAAACACACCGAAATTTATTGTTATAAACCTCCGGCAAAAAGCTCCACACATAGGCATAATTAAATTTGCCGTAACGAAATACTTTATCCAAATCCTTCATTTTTCGACAAACGGTTAAATCAACGATAACAGAGCGCCATTCTTCACCATCTAAATATTGTAAATGCCATTTTCCGTTATCCAGCATTTTCTGATGATAAACATTGGTGACATTGAGTACAATCTCGCTTGTTTCTGCCAAAAATCGAACTGGATAAAAAAAGGTTTCATCTTCAATAAACAAAGCATACGTTCTTTGATCTAATCGAGAACCTGTTAGCTTAACATGAAGATAGATACGATCCCAATAAATGTCTGTAATTATAATATCATCATTTTTCTGCTCTTTGATAAAATTAGACATTTTTCCTCCTATACTATCACAAGGATCAGGTTTCCTCGTTAGGAACGACGCTTAAAAATACTAAACTTTTTATTGGGGATAATTCTTTCTTTATATTTTTGATTTCTTTCTTTTTTCTTTTCGGCATCGCTCAACGCCTGATACCATTCCACATACTCGGAATAATTATCAACAACCGTTTCAATATCGCCTTGTTCCTTTAATCTGCCGCCCTCCAACCAAATTGCCGAATCACAAAAACTACGCACCTGGGGTAAGGAATGGGAAATGAAAATAATCGTCTTTCCTTCCTCTTTCAGTTCATCCATTTTGTTCAGGCACTTTTGGGCAAAGCTTTTATCGCCAACAGATAACGCCTCGTCCACAATTAAAATATCCGGATCCAAACAAAGATTAATAGAAAATCCCAACCGAGATTTCATACCGCTGGAGTACTTTTTTACCGGTTGATACAAAAAGTCGCCGATCTCGGAAAAATCCATTACCTTTTCAATAATATCCTGGATCCGCTTTTTGGACAGACCTAAAAGCGCACCTTTGAATTTAATATTTTCTACCCCGGTTAACTGATTGTTTAGCCCGGTATTAATTGCAACCAATGCCTGCTCACCGTTAACTTCTATAGTGCCTTCATTGGGTGCTGCTATACCCGAAAGTAACAGCGCCATGGTAGATTTACCGGAACCATTGGTTCCCAAAATACCTACCACTTGCCCCTTTTTAATTTCAAATGAAATGTTTTTTAATGCGTAAAAAAATTGTGTTTTCAGACTTTTATCGATTTTTGAATCGTTTCTTTTAAGTTTATAGATCTTTGAAACGTTTTCAAACTTGATTGCCGTTTCGTTATTCATTTCAATACCCCTATCCTTAGATCATATCAATAAAGCGCGTTTTGAATTTGTGCATTAAGTAGCTTCCCACAAAAAACAGCGCCAGGGTAATTCCCCAAAACCATGCCATAGGCCAGGAATATGCCATAATTCCGTTATGATAGAAAAAGCAATCGCGATAACCCAAAGCCACGTAATAAATGGGGTTACATTCCACGATCTTGCGCAATAGAGATCCTTCACTCAGCCGTGAAATATCCCACAATACCGGAGTAAAATACAACAAAAGGCGCATACAAGCAAGAATCAACTTGCGGGTATCTCTTGCCAACATATTTAAGACGGACAAAACCAAGGAAAAGGCAAAAGAAAACAAAACGCCGCACAATGTATAATACAGCAGTCCAAACCAATGGAAGGTGGGATAATAGCCATGAAGCGCAAAGATTGCAACCATTACCACCATCATGCAAAGCTGGTCGAACAGTTTTTGCAAAATTACCGTCATGGGCAAAATGCTCACCGGAAACTTCATTTTGGTAATAACGCCAACCTTGGTATAGATCGCATTACAGCCATCGGTAATACAAGGGCTGATAAAAAACCAAACGATCATACCCGCCAACATCCACACGAGATACGGAATTTCGTCTACCGACTTGCGGTTATACACATAACCAAACAGGAACCAATAGGTCAACACTTGAATGGTGGGATTAGCAAATTTCCAAAATATACCCAATTTGCTATCGTGCATATCTGCCAGCAACTCATATTTTGCAATGGAATAGATTCGATATATGTTTTTAAAATGTTCTGTTAGAACATATTTTGCACTTTTAAACAAAACTGCTCCTCCAATTTTTAATACAAATTATTTTTTCAGGTTTCCGTGAACATCCTTATTGGAAAATCCGAAAATATGTTGGGATTCTTGATACTCGATCATCGCACGGAAGGTATAAAGGTCTTCCGGGGTTGTTACCTTAATATTGCCTCGGGGACCTTCTACAATCGACACATCTTTTCCCAAGGCTCGCATCAAGGTGCAGGTATCAACAATTCCCTCGTACCCGGGATTTTGCTCCCGCATAGTGGCATGGGCCTTCATAACGTCGCCCAAATAAAAACTCTGAGGAGCCTGGGCGGTAAAAAATTCCGATCTGGGGGGTGCCTCATCGATCGTTTTACCGTTGCGGCTGATAATGGGTGTTTCAAACATGGGAGTACAGGTAATTGCCGTGCCGTTTTCTATAACACTTTGAATATTGTGTTGGATCACCTCGTGGTTAATACAGGGGCGAACACCGTCGTGGATCAATACAATAGCATCGTCGCCGTTGTTTTCGTAAGCCGCGCTCAACGCATTATAGATAGAATCCTGACCGGTAGCACCGCCGGCAACCACCTTGACCAATTTAGAGATCATATGTTTTTTTGCCATCTTTTTCAGTTGAGGAATATAGTCTTCCCGGCAGGCAACATAGATCTCGTTGATCATGGGGTGATCTTCAAAAATATCCAAGGTATGAATAATGATCGGTTTCCCGTTTACCTCAATAAACTGTTTAGGAATACCGGAGCCCATTCTGGCACCGCTTCCGCCGGCGAAAATAATTGCAATATTTTTTCCCATTTGTTTTTCTCCTATTATTCTTCAGATTCCAAAAATTCAAGAGTACGGCGAAAACCGTCTTTCACCGAGTAACAGGGCTTCCAACCCAAGCCTCTTAATTTTTCGCTGCTTAAAATCCCCAGCGTATAGGGCGCTGTACCTTTGGTGCCACCCTCTGGAATATCAAACACCAATTTTAAGTTTCGTTCCGGATAAATGCTGACCATGATCTCTGCCAATTCCCGAATGGAAACCTTGCCGGCCTCATTCCCGATGTTATAAACAATATCCTCGGAATCCAAGAGGATCTTATACATCCCCACAATGGCATCTGCAATATAGGTATAGGTGCGCACTGCGGTTCCGGTGCTTTTAAGAACGATATCTTCGTTATGCACAATATTTTTTAAAAAGTCTGCCTGTACACGTCCATCATAAATAGACATACCGGGCCCATAGGTATGGGCAAGGCGTGCAATCTTTACATTCAGCCCGTATTCAGCGGCAAAAGAAACACACATGGTTTCAGCTGCTTTTTTACCTTCCGAATAGCAGGAGCGGGGATTCAACTGATCCACAAAACCGTAAGTATCCTCGGTAAAAAACTCCTGCCCCTCGTAGGGTTGTCCGTAGATCTCCCGGGAAGAAATAAAGAGATAGCCCTCTGCTTGCTTCTCCTTTGCCAGTTGCAATGTATTAAAAGTACCAATGGTATTGGCGGCAATGGTTTCCACCGGTTGATTTTGCATGATCAAAGGACTTGCGGGGCTGGCGGCATGAATTATATAATCGATCTTTTCTGCCGTTTCATACTTTTCGGTAACATCATGCACCACCACGTCCACATCTGCCCGTTCCACGATCTCCGGCAACAACTTTTTAGGGTTGCGAACCATGGCAATAGCCTTGATTTTATAGTTATACAGATCGTTCAGTTTGGTAAGCACATAGAGCATATAAGAGCCCACCATGCCGCTGGCGCCGGTGATCAGCACTGTTTTTCCTTTCAGCTTTTCCCAGTTGATCTTTTCGTTTACGATCATTTCCAGATCCTGATTTAAAATTTTATTCATAGTTTATACCTCATTGAGTAGTTTCAGTGTAAAGTTAGCAATTTTTTCGGTAGCATCGTCCACAGGTTCCACATATTTATTTGAGAAAGCTTTTAAGGCCTGCATATCGTACTGTTCGTTTTCGATTGCTTCAAAGATCTCCTTGGGATCTTTGGAGATCACGCCGGGTAGTTCATTGAAATAGTCGATCGCCAATCCCCTGCTTTCTAAATAATGATCAATATCAAAATTATAAAAATATAGCGGAATATTACGAACTGCCGCCTCGTAGACCACGCAAGAATAATCGCTGATCACATAATCGGCGGTGAAAATTAAATCGAAGGTAGAAAATTCCTTGGCAAGGATAATATTTTCGTGCAGTTTGGTTTTAGAGAGCGGATGTAGTTTTACCACCAGGTGATAACGCTCAAAATCCACATTTGCCGCTAATGCATGAACGGCATTTTCCAGATCTTTTTCGTCTTTACGAAAGGTGGGACAATAAAGAATCACCTTTTTTTCTTTCAGTTGAGGGTAGGCGCTGTAAATCGTGTTGCGCGTTTCTGCCTCGTATTCCTTGCTTTTTAGCAGATCCAACCGAGGAAGCGGCATGGTAATGATCTTCTTAATATCGCAACGGAAGGCATCCGCCAAGTGTTGTTTATACGCCTCAGAACTGGCGAAGATATAATCGTAGTTTTTATGCATCCGCATAACATCTGCCAAGTTACTGTTGCTGCCTTCAAATTTATCCACAGCGGTATAACCAAACTTTTTCATGGTGCCCATGGAATGCCACATCTGCACGATCCGCAGGCTTTTTTTGTGTTTTAAAATACTTGCCGGAATACAGTAGGAATCCAAGATCACCACTTTGGATGTGGCAAGGTGGTACATTTGGCGAAAAATATGAAATCCGTATTTTACTTTTGTCCACAGTTTTGAATGAATACCGCCGGATAAGGTTTTACACAGCATAACGGTGCGAACATTGGGATCCTTTTTCCAAAGGCACTCTTCAATCATGCGAAATTCCGGGGTTGGATGATCACTTTGACGGCTGATAAGCGTCACTTTGTTCTGCTGCGGAAATAGTTTAAAGAAAAAATAAATAATATTTAAAATTAAAACGCCAATTTTTATGAATACTGTCATTTCAGTAAATTCTCCTGCCGTTTGTTGTGCCAAATTTATGTGGTCAGAATTTCCCACTATGAGCTATTATAACACAATGTTCTTAAAAAGTAAATATTAAATATATATTAATAAAACCGCCCGAATAGGCGGTTTTATTAATCTAAAATCGAAGATCTCCGTTTGCAGGATTATCCAGCACCTCTCCTTTTTCGGAAAAGCGGGAGCCGTGGCAAGGGCAATCCCAGGTGTGCTCCCAGGCGTTCCATTTTAATGCGCAGCCGAGGTGGGGGCATCTTTTAGAAGAAAAAGACAAAAGATTTTTCACAGATTCCGCAGCATTGTAAAACAGTTGCGGATGCAGAATACTGCGGGACGGAGAAAAAATATTTGCAAATTGGTTTTTTCTGCCCATTACAAGATCACTTAATATCATGGCAGATACCATTGAACCGGTCATGCCCCACTTATTAAATCCGGAAGCTACAAAAAAAGTGGGCGTATTGGCAGAATACTGCCCTATATAGGGAATTTGATCCAAACTCATACAGTCCTGCGTTGCCCAGTGAAAACACTCTTGGGCATGAGGATAATGTTTTTGCGCAAAGCAGCGAAGCTCTGCCCAGTTCCCGCCCGCATTCCCGGTGCGGTGCCCACCTCCGCCGATGATCAAATAATCTTTATAGTTACGGAAAGAAAGGCCGTTTTTTTCGTCGTCCACATACATTCCCTGCATGTTACCGGCATTTTTTATTGCAATGGCATATGAACGATGTTGGTAAAGTTTCAAAAAATAACTGCCATGCTTATTGAGAAAAGGAAAGTGTGTGGTTACGATTACCTTTTTTGCCCGGATTTTACCATTATCGGTAACAGCGGTGGTGCCAACCATTTCCCGCACAAAAGTATTTTCATAAATACGCATGTCTTTTACGATTGCTGCCACAAATTTAAGGGGATGAAATTGCGCCTGATCGCAAAAACGCACCGCTCCTGCGGTAGTAAAGGGCAACGGCAAATCTTCTGCCAATTCCGCCGAACAACCAAGCTTTTTCAAAACCACCAATTCTTCATCCACCTTATAGCGGTCATTCAGCGAAAAAACATAATTATCTTTCTTTTGATAGTCACATTGGATCCCATGGCAAAGCTGTTCAAAGCAGGCGCAAGCAAGCTGATTTGCCTGCAGATAAAGTTTTGCGGTATTTATACCGTAGCGTTTAGCAATCTTATGGTAGATCAAGCCGTGCTGGCTGGTGATTTTTGCCGTGGTATTGCCGGTAACGCCACTGCATATTCTTGCCTTTTCCGCCAGCACATAGGAAACTCCTTTTTGATGCAAAAAATAAGCCGTTAGAATGCCCGCCATTCCGCCGCCGATGATCAGCACATCCGTTGTTATATCTTGCTTTAATGCCGGGAATTGGGGCAATTTAATGCCATCATTCCAAAGGGAACTCATAGTTCCTGCAGATCCGCTGCGGTAACATCGTTTTGCAGATTATCCCTTGCCAGGTCGGTATCAATAGCGGCGTATACCGACGAGATCGGTTTTTCTTTTTGGGGGGGCTTTGTGTGATACACCTTTTGTTCCGGCGGATTGGTACCTGCTATAATGGGGTTTGCCTTCTGCTTTCCACTTTTTGCCTTACCCTGAAGTTCCGGCACTGCCGCCATTTCATTACGGGGCCGGGTGTGAGTTCGCTCAATTCGTTTCATTCCTTTTTTAGACATTTTAATCACCTCAAAGTTAGGATACCCGGTTGCAAATCAAATACGCATTTTGTATAATGTTTAAAAACGAAGAAACGGAGCTACTATGAACTATTCAAAGGTAATCAGCGGTAAATTCATCAGCCGCCCCAACCGTTTTATTGCCCGGGTAATGCTTGGCAAAAAGGAAGAAACGGTTCACGTAAAAAATACCGGACGCTGCCGGGAATTACTGATCCCCGGCGTTACAGTTTATTTAGCTGAACCAAATAATCCGGCACGAAAAACAAAATATGACCTGATTGCCGTGGACAAACAAGGGCAGATGGTGAACATCGACTCCCAGGCCGCCAACGATATTGCAGAAGAGTGGCTGCGAAAAAGCGATCTTTTTTCCGCAAACGCACAGATCCGCAGAGAGGTAAAGTTTGAAAATTCCCGCTTTGATTTTTACATTGAAGACGGAGATACCAAAGCCTTTTTAGAGGTAAAAGGAGTTACCCTTGAGCAAGAGGGCATTGCCCTATTCCCCGATGCACCCACCTTGCGCGGGGTTAAGCATATTGAAGAGCTCACAAAAGCATTGAACCAAGGGTATAAGGCATACATTTTATTTGTTATTCAAATGAAAGGCGTTCATCTGCTTTGCCCAAACGATACTACTCACAAAGCCTTTGGAGATGCCCTACGCCAAGCGGCAAAAGCTGGTGTGAAAATTCTTACAACAGATTGCAGGGTAACTGCAGATACTGTAATCCCGGATGAAAGTATACCGATCAAATTGTGAAAACATGGATTTTTTATGATATTTTCCAAAAATTTTTAATATCTCTTCCCCTTGATATTGCAATCTTTAAAATTTTTTATGCACCCTTGACATTTTTTTCATAAAAGATTAAAATTAAAAGGTGATTTTTTGCACTAAATTATCAGTAGAAGGAGAATAAACCATGAAAAAAGTTTACGAAGGAAAAACAAAGGACGTTTTTGAACTGGACAACGGCAATGTAATGCTGAAGTTTAAGGATGACTGCACCGGCAAAGACGGCGTTTTTGATCCCGGCGAAAATACCGTTGGTCTTACCATTGAAGGTATTGGTAAAGCCAACCTGGAAACTTCTATCCACTATTTTGAATTGCTGAAGAAAGCCGGCATTAAAACCCATTATGTTAGCGCCAATGTAGACGATGCTACCATGGAAGTTCTTCCCGCTACTGTTTTCGGCCATGGCTTAGAGGTTATCTGCCGCCTGGTTGCTACCGGTAGCTTTATCCGCAGATACGGCGAATACATGGAAGACGGTACCGTGCTGGAAGGCGGCTATGTGGAGTGCACCTTTAAGAACGATGAAAAGGGCGATCCCCTGGTAACCGGCGAAGGTCTTGCTGCTTTGGGTGTTATGACTCCTGAAATGTTTGAAAGCATGAAAGAGCAGACCTTGAAGATCACCAAGATCGTTGCCGATGATCTTAAATCCATTGGCCTGGATCTGTGGGACATTAAATTTGAGTTTGGCTACAACAACGGCGAAGTAATTCTGATCGACGAGATCGCCTCCGGCAATATGCGGGTATACAAAGGCGACACCATTGTAGAGCCCGTTGAATTGACCAAGCTGATTCTGAACAGATAACAGTAAAAATTCTGCCCTCCGTTTCAAACGGAGGGCATTTTCTATTTCTTTTTTCGAGGAACCGGGCGGCGGGGCGGCGTTATTCTACCGCTTAAAAGGGCACGCTGCGCCTTTTTTTCATTGGGAGAATTTGCCACGTATACCTTTTTTCCGTTAAAGGGGTCGATCCCGGTATAGTACATAACGGTAGCGGCGGTGCCGGGGGTAGGGTAAAAATCCTGCACCTGCTCCGAGTGAAGTTTATGCTGCTTCATATACTGCGCCAGCCGTTGGGCACTTTTCATGGTAGAGCCCGGGTGAGAGGACATCAGATAAGGTACCACATATTGCTCCAGTCCCGCCTTTCTGCTGGCAGCGTTGAATTTATCCACAAATTTTTCGTACACCTCATAGGAGGGCTTACCCATCAGGGTGAGCACCTCCGGGCAGATATGCTCCGGTGCTGTGCGTAACTGCCCGGAAACATGGCGTTTTGCCAGCACCTCAATAAATCTTCCGCCATGGGCACGATCCGCCATTACATAATCGTGGCGGATGCCGGAACGGACAAACACCTTTTTAACTCCTTTTACCGCCGAGGCTCGGCGGAGCAGTTCAATATATTCGCTATGATCCTTGATCAGATTAGGGCATGGCGTGGGGGTTAAGCAGCGGCGGTCGGCACATACCCCTTTCTTCCCTTCTGCCACCGCTTTACAGGGACCGGTGCGGAAATTTGCAGTAGGTCCGCCAATATCGTGAATATAGCCTTTAAAATCCGGCAGGCTTGCCAGCAGTTCCACTTCCTCCACCACAGAATCCATACTGCGGGAGGTAACCGCCCGCCCTTGATGGTAAGCAATAGCACAAAAGGCGCAGCCCCCAAAACAACCCCGATTATGGGTAATGGAAAACTCCACCTCTGCCAAGGCGGGAACTCCCTCTTTTTGGTAGATGGGATGGGGTTTTCGCGTATAGGCGATCTGCGCCAGATCGTCCAATTCTGCGGTGTTCAAGGGAGCCGCAGGGGGATTTTGGAGCAACAAGCCCTCATCATAGGCTTCACACAGCACCTTGCCGGCAACAGCATCGCAATTTCGGTATTGTGCCTTAAAGGAGGCGGCATATTTTTCCTTATCGGCAGAAACGGCACGGAAGCCGGGCAGGGCAATATAGCCCCCCTTGGGTTTATAATCCCGATCCGCCAGCACCACCGTGCCGGGAACATCTTTGATTTTTTTAACAGGGATGCCACGATCTAAAAGTTGAGCGATCCGTAAAATGGAGCGTTCCCCCATGCCGTAACTTAAAATATCGGCGCCGCTATCCAAAAGGATACTGCGGCGAATTTTATTATCCCAATAGTCATAATGGGCAAACCGCCGCAGGGAGGCTTCGATCCCGCCGATCACAATGGGCACATCCCCATAAGCCTGCCGGATACGGTTACAGTAAACGATCACCGCACGGTCGGGGCGCAGACCCGGTTTTCCGCCGGGAGAATAATAATCGTAATCCCGCCGGCGTTTAGCAACGGTATAGTTTGCAACCATGGAATCGATATTTCCTCCGTTGACCAAAAAACCAAGGCGTGGGCACCCGAAGCGTTCAAAATCTTGAGTGTTACGCCAATTAGGTTGGGGAATGATTGCAACAGAAAAACCCGCCCGCTCCAAAATACGCCCGATGATCGCTGTGCCAAAGGAGGGGTGGTCAATATAAGCATCGCCGCTAACGATGATAAAATCCGGCTGACTGCCCCCAAGCTCGGCGGCGGTGACCGGTAACGGATGTTTTGCAAGTTCCATAATTTTATACCTCGATTACTATTTTATTTTAAGGGGGTAGAAAAGTCAAGGTTCCTGTGATAAAATAGCATTATGAAACAGATTGTACCGAATTATTATGAAAAATTTAAATGCATTGCCGGTGCCTGCCGGCACAACTGTTGTGTTGGTTGGGAGATTGAGATTGACAAAGACACCCACTCCCTTTACTGCCGTGTGCCCGACTCCTTTGGTGAGCGGTTAAAAGAGGGAATTTCCCGGGAAAACATCCCCCATTTCATTCTGGACGAAAAAGGGCGGTGCCCCTTTTTAAATCGGGATAATCTTTGCGATATTATTACTGTTTTGGGGGAGAATGCTTTATGCCAGGTTTGCAACGATCATCCCCGGTTCCGTAATTATTTTGATGACCGCACGGAGGTTGGCTTGGGGCTTTGCTGTGAAGCCGCCGGGCAACTGATTTTGGGGCAGAAAGAAAAAATGACCTTGAGCGGCATAGAACCGAATGGGCACTTTTTTACATTACGAAAGCAAATATTCGATCAACTACAAAACCGAGATCAGTCCATGGATGAACGGCTAAAAAGCCTTTGTTCGATAAATAAATCACCTGCACTGTTGGCAACCCTCTACCGCTCATTAGAGCGGTTAGATCCGGCGTGGGATCTTTATTTAGATAGATTGGAAAGAATAGACTCTTTTCCTTCCCCGACCCCGGAATGGGATCTTCCTTTGGAGCAGCTGGCGGTGTACTTCGTTTATCGCCATTTAGCCGGCGCCATGGAGGATGGTCTTTTAAAAGAGCGAATTGCTTTTGCAGTATTAAGCACCCGAATGATTCACGCACTTTCAGACTCCCCCATAGAATTAGTGGAGATTGCCCGCATGTATTCTTCGGAGATTGAATATTCCGATATAAATATTGATGTAATATTAAAAGGGATCACAGTGTGATCCCTTTTTATATATCTTCGGGCAACGGCTGATCGCAGATCACCGTTTCCAGATCTTTAATATTACACACATGGTACAGGCATTTTCTGCCTAATTTTGAACTGTCGCACAAAAAGATCTTATGCTCTGCTCGCTGCAGCATCACACGGCGCACCGCCGTTTCTTCCTCGGAATTATCGCTGATCTCCCCATCTTCGGTGAGCCCTTGGCTGGAAAAAAACAGATAATCTGCATGGATCTTCTCCAGCATTTCTCTTGTCTGATAGCCTGCAAAAGAGGCATTTTCCTTTAAATAATGCCCGCCGGTACAAAGCACTTTAACTGCGCTATCGGTAAAACCTTCGGCAATCTTCAGCCCGTTGGTAATGACCGTAAGGCGCTTATAACCCACCAGATGCCGCACCATATGCTGGGTGGTAGAGGAAGCATCCAAAATCACCGTGGCGCCCTCGGGGATCATGGCCGCCGCTTGTGCGGCGATCTTCTCTTTTTCCCCTGCGTGTTCCTGTTTACGCACAAAAAGCGGAACATCGCTTTTGGCATATTTAGCAAGCACCACGCCCCCATAGATCCGATGCACCAATCCCATACGCTCCAAGGCATTCAGATCCCGGCGAACGGTGGCTTCGCTGGTATATAGCAGCGTTGCCAGTTTCTTTACCGACATGGTGGGCTGTTCTTCTAATTTTTGCAGAATTTCCTCTTGACGTTGGTACTGGATCATAACATTCTCCTTGTTTATTTTTGATCAACTTTGCAAATGTTTATTCGAAAATATGTTTATTTCTCAAAATTATCGGCGAACATTGACAAACTCTTTCATCTTTACTATAGTTATAACATAAGAAAATTATTTTATCAAGGAGAAAATGAAGATGGCTATTATCACCGTAGTGGGCGCAGGCATGATGGGCTCTTCCATTATTATTCCTGCCGCCGAAAACAACCACACCATTCGCATTGTGGGCACCCCTTTGGATCGGGAGATCATTGATCACGCCCGGAAGACCGGCGAGCACCTTACCTTAAAGAGAAAGATGCCCGAAGGAATTACTTATTATCAGGTAGAAGAAATGAAGACCGCCATGGAAGGCGCCGATCTGCTGGTGGGCGGTGTTTCTTCCTTTGGTTTGGATTGGTTTATTGAAAACGTAATCCCCGAGATTCCTGAATCCTTGCCGGTACTTTCCATTACCAAGGGGATGGTCAACACCGGAAACGGCGGGCTGATCTCTTACCCCGAGGTTTACAAAGCGGCAACCGATAAGAAGATCTCTTTCAACGCCGTGGGCGGCCCCTGCACCAGTTATGAACTGGCAGATAAGGATCCCTCTGTTGTTACCTTCTGCGGTGAAGATCTGGAGCAGTTGCGCTGGATCCGTTCCCTTTTTGAAAATGATTATTACCACATCAGCCTTTCCACCGATGTGCGGGGTGTTGAATGCGCCGTTGCCCTAAAAAATGCTTATGCCTTAGGCGTAGCATTGGCAATCGGCATGTCCTATAAGCGGGAAGGCAGAGAGTTTGAACATTACAATTCCCAAGCCGGTATCTTTGGTCAGGCAGTTAAGGAAATGATCAAGCTGCTGGACTGCTGCGATGCCGATCCCTCCAACATCACTCTGGGTGCCGGTGATCTGTATGTTACCGTTTACGGCGGACGTACCCGCAAGATCGGCATTCTTTTGGGTCAGGGTATTCCCTTTGATGAAGCAATGAAGACCCTGGAGGGCGTTACCTTGGAATCCATCGTAATTGCCTCCCGTACCGCAAAAGCGGTAAAAGAGCGCATCGAAAACGGTACCGCCAAAGCCGAGGACTTCCCCCTGCTGCTGCACATTGATGAATTGATCAACGGCGGCAAGACTGTGAATGTTCCCTTTAAAGCCTTTGAAACTGAATTTGTAAAATGATATTTGTCCCCGCAGAGCAAGCTCTGCGGGGACAAATAGTTATATGGAACTTTTTTTGTGCATAAATTGAAATAACGAAATGTGCAAAGGAGTACTCCATGAGAGAGCAAGGCAATTTCAAGAGAATGGGGCTAACGGAAGAGCAAGTTCGGGCATCCCGCAAGGCTCACGGTGCCAACACCCTTACCCGAAAAAAACGAAAAAGCTTTATAGGGCAGTTCTTAAGCAGTTTTGGGGATCCGATCATTAAAATATTATTGGTAGCACTGGCGATCAATGTGCTGTTTTTATTTCAGAACGCCGATTGGTTTGAGGCGGTGGGGATCGCCGTTGCTATTTTTTTAGCCACCTTTATCTCCACCCTGTCGGAATACGGCAGTGAATCGGCTTTTTTAGAGTTGCAGCGCAGTGCCGCTGATATTACCTGCCGGGTACAACGAGCAAAGGGGATTACCGCACTGCCGGTGGCGGAATTGGTGGTGGGTGATCTAATTTTACTGCAGGCAGGAGAACGGATCCCCGCCGACGGAGTGCTGATCTCCGGCAAGTTGAGCGTGGATCAATCGGCACTAAACGGGGAGAGTGCAGAGGCGGAAAAAACGCCCCAAAAGACCCGTGAAAAATGCTGGGATTTAAACTGCACGGGGCAGTTATTCCAAGGCAGTGTGATCACCGCCGGTGAGGGGATCATGGAGGTTCAGCGCGTCGGTAATAACACCTTTTACGGTAGTATGGCCCAGGACCTACAGGAAGAGACTCCTGAAAGTCCTTTAAAGATCCGGTTGAACGGTCTTGCAAAAACTATTAGCCGCCTGGGATACATTGCCGCTATATTGATTGCAATAGCCGATCTTGTGAATAGTTTTCTCATTGATAACGGTTTCAATTTTGCATTGGCGGCGGAAGATTTTACCCACCCTATGGTATGGGTTCCCCGCCTTCTCCACGCCCTAACCCTTGCCACGGCAGTGGTTGTGATGGCGGTACCGGAGGGGCTTCCCATGATGATCACCGTGGTGCTCTCCTCCAATATGTTCCGCATGCTTAAAGATCAGGTGATGGTACGCAAGCTGGTGGGAATCGAAACCTCCGGCAGCCTGAACATCCTTTTTACCGATAAGACCGGCACCCTTACTAAAGGAATGTTGCAGATCGTGCAGATCTTTGAGGGCAGCGGAAAGTCCGTGGACCGTATTAAAAAATGCAGCAGTTTAGTGAGGGAACTGCTGACTCTTTCCGCTCTTTACAACACCGGGTGTGTACTGGCAGGAGGAAAACCTTTAGGAGGAAATGCTACCGACCGTGCTTTACTTGAGGGTGTACTGCCGGTTGATCCGCAAAAATTCAGTTTTGTGGTTCAAGATCGAATTCCCTTTGACAGTGCCCGTAAATTTTCAGCTGTGCGGATTGGCGGAAGGCAAGAATATATTTTGGTAAAGGGCGCACCGGAAAAGATCTTAAGCGCTTGCCGTTATTACTTGGACGAAAAAGGAGATCGCCGCCCTTTTACCCCTGCCACCATGGAAGACCAACGCAAGGTTTATTCTGCCAAAGCGGTACGCATGCTGGCAGTTGCCCTTTCCCCCACTACTCTTTCTCCGGATCGCCCGCTCAAAGATCTTACCTTTGTTGCCATGCTGGGCATTCGGGATGATATTCGCAAAGAGGTGCCTGCCGCCGTTCGTGAGGTGCAAAACGCCGGAGTACAGGTGGTAATGATCACCGGCGATAGCAAGGATACTGCCATTGCCATTGCTCGGGATGCAGGATTATTAAAGGGGCACCAACCTCAAGCGGTACTCACCAGCGGAGAGCTTGCCACCATGACCGATCAGGAAGTGCTGGAGATGTTACCTCATTTACGGGTGGTGGCACGGGCATTGCCTACCGATAAAAGCCGCCTGGTTCGGCTGGCACAACAGCAAGGGCTGGTGACCGGCATGACCGGTGACGGTATCAACGATGCGCCGGCTTTAAAGCGGGCTGATGTGGGCTTTTCCATGGGCAGCGGCACCGAAGTAGCAAAAGAAGCCGGTGATGTGGTGATTTTGGATAATAACTTTGCCTCCATTACCAAAGCCATTCGCTACGGGCGCACAATTTTTAAAAGTATCCGTAAATTCATTGTTTATCAGTTTACTATGAACCTTTCGGCGGTTGGTGTTTCATTGATTGGTCCCTTTATAGGCATTGATACGCCGGTAACGGTGATCCAAATGCTGTGGATCAACATTATTATGGACACCCTGGCGGGGCTTGCCTTTGCAGGAGAGCCCGCTTTGCGGGAATACATGAACGAACGCCCCAAGCGACGGGATGAGCCGGTAATCAATCAAGTGATGGGGCAACAAATCTTTTGGATGGGCTTTTATACCATGAGCCTTTGTGTACTCTTTTTAGGGCTCCCCCTATTCAGAGAAATGTTTCATTTCGGCGAAAACCCTATTTACTTTTTAACAGCTTTTTATGCGCTGTTTATTTTTTCGGGGGTATTCAACAGTTTCAACGCCCGCACACCACGGATCAATTTATTTGCCAATCTGCGCAAAAACCCCACATTTTTGCTGATCATGCTGGTGGTAAGTGCCGTGCAGTTGATCATGATTTATTACGGTGGACGGGTATTCCGTACTGCCGGGCTTTCCCCGGAGCAACTGCGGATGATCATCTTAATGGCATTTTCGGTCATTCCGGCAGATCTGTTGCGCAAAATTATTTGCAGAAAAAGAAAGAAACGTTGATTTTTTCATCTGATTATGATATGATCGTTTTAAAAAACGGAGTATAAAAATGAAGATATTATTTGTTTGCCACGGGAACATCTGCCGTTCCCCCATGGCAGAATATGTGCTAAAACAAATGGCGGAAGAACAAGGGCTCTCTTGGGAGATCGCCTCTGCCGCCACCAGCCGCGAGGAGATCGGCAACGATATTCATTACGGCACCCAAAAAAAGCTACGGGAAATGGGTATCCCCTTTACCCGGCGCCGTGCCCGGCAGATCACCGACGAGGATTATCGGCATTTTGATCTATTAATTGGGATGGATGCATATAATCTGCGCAACATGAACCGTTTTTACGGTGCCGACCCCCAAAATAAGCTGTGCCTTTTACTGGATCGGGATATTGCGGATCCCTGGTACAGCGGGAATTTTGATGCCACCTACAGAGACATTAAAGAGGGCTGCGAAAAATTGATAAAAAAATATGACGGATGCATTGCATCAGCGAAATTTTTTAATTTTTCAGAGCCCGCATGGCGTTCAGGATCGCAATTACCATAACCCCCACATCGGCAAACACAGCAAGGCCCATCCCGGTAATGCCCAGGGCACTAAGCAGCAAAACCAAGCCCTTAACCGAAAGGGAGAAAATAATATTTTGCTTTACAATCCCCATTGTTTTGCGTGAAATACGGATCGCCTCTGCAATTTTAGAGAGTTGATCGTCCATTAGCACAATGTCTGCTGCTTCAATGGCAGCATCACTACCTAAGGCACCCATGGCAATGCCCACATCTGCCCGGGTGAGTACCGGTGCGTCATTGATACCGTCGCCTACAAAGGCAAGAGTTCCTCCGGTATTTTTTTGCAACAATGCCTCTACCATTTCCACCTTTTGATCCGGCAGGAGCTGGGTATGAACCACATCGACTCCCAATTCCTTTCCTACCCGCTCACCCACCGCCTGCAGATCTCCGGTGAGCATAACCGTTTTGGCAACGCCCCATTTCTTTAAGGCGGTGATTGCCCGGGCGGCATCGGGTTTAACTTCATCTGCAATCACAAGATAGCCTGCATATGTACCCTCGATTGCCAAATGAACAATGGTACCCATATCGTTACAAACGGGGGCAGAAATTCCCTCGGCATCCATTAGTTTTTCGTTCCCTGCAACCACACGCTTATGATCAATTATGGCACATACACCTTTTCCGGGCAGCTCCTGCACACTCTTGATCCGCCCGGAATCCAGCACCTTTCCATAGGCACGGCAAATGGATGCGGCAATGGGATGATTGGAATAGCTTTCTGCCAAAGCAGCAATCTCCAAAAGCTCCTCCGGCGGGCAAGATTCCCCATGGATGGCGGTTACGGTAAATACACCCCGGGTAAGGGTGCCGGTTTTATCGAAAACCACTGTTTTAACCTTGGATAAAGCCTCTAAATAATTGGCACCCTTGATTAGAATCCCCTTACGGGATGCACCGCCGATTCCACCAAAAAAGGAAAGGGGCACCGAGATTACCAAAGCACAAGGGCAGGAAACCACTAAAAAGATCAGGGCACGATGAATCCACTCCTGCCATCCTCCCAAAAACAAGGGCGGAATCACTGCCAAAAGCAGCGCTCCCATTACCACGCAAGGGGTGTAATAGCGGGCAAAGCGGGTGATAAACCGCTCTGCTTTTGCCTTTTTAACAGCGGAGCTTTCTACCAGCTCCAAAATTTTAGATACTGTGCTGTTTTCGAAATCCTTGGTAACCTCCACCCGGATCACACCACTCAAATTTACCGAGCCGCTGATTACCAAATCTCCCTCGTTACAATCCCGAGGCAGGGATTCCCCGGTAAGAGCAGCTGTATTCACCGTGGTGGTACCCGCAAGAATAACACCGTCCAAGGGAATTTTTTCGCCGGGGCGCACCACAATGGTTTCTCCCACCTGCACATCATCGGGAAATACTTCCAGCTCTTCGCCCTCTCGCAGAACAACGGCACTTTCGGGGCGAATATCCATAAGGGCCGCTATGGATTTACGGCTGCGGCCAACAGCAATGCTCTGGAAAAGCTCACCAATCTGATAAAACAGCATTACCAGAACCCCTTCGGGGTATTCTCCGGTGGAAAAAGCGCCCACTGTGGCAATGGCCATTAAAAACTGTTCATCAAAAACCTGACCATTCAAAATATTTCTAAACGCTCTCCACAGCACATCCCAACCGATTACCCCATAGGGCACCATAAAGGCAAGCAAGCGTGCCCACCCTTTTAGAGGCAGAAAAAATGCGCCTGCAAACAACACAACAGCAATTAAAACACGATAGAATACCTTTTTTTGCCGACGTGTCATATCATCACTTCCTTAAAAAATAATGCTGCAATTAGGATCCACCTTTTTCACAAGCCGTTGTGCCTGCTTCATAATATCATCCAAACGATCTTCGTCTGCCTCAATAATCATCTTCTGGGCTAAAAAGTTAATGGAAACTTCCTTTACACCCTCCAGTTTGCGAATACTTTCTTCCATTTTAGCGGCGCAATGGGCGCAGTCTAAATCTTCCATCATAAATTTTTTTCTCACAGTTCTTTCTCCTTCTGTAATATGGTTAAAGCCCTGGGCAATAATCAGGTTCACATGATCATCTGCCAAGGAATAAAACACCGTCTTCCCCTCTCTGCGGGAGCAAACCAGGTTGGCATCCTTTAGCACCTTTAACTGGTGGGAAATAGCAGATTGCTCCATTTCCAGCAGTTCGGCAATGGCGCAAACACACAGTTCCGATTCAAACAAAGAATATAGGATCTTAATACGGGTGGGATCCCCAAACACCTTAAAGAAATTGCCTAATTTACAAAGTAGAGCATCGGCAGGCAGATCGGCACGTACCGCCGCCAAAGTGGCTTCGTGATTATGGGACATACGCCTGAACCTCCATTCATATGAATATCCGCTCATATGATAACATCTTCCCTGCTCTTTGTCAATCCCTTTTAATAATTGTATGAAACACCCCTTGACTTTTAAATTAAATATGTTAAAATATATTAGATTTAAAGACGATGACGGAGAGAGTAGTTTTTCAAGCAAAACCTCAAGCGAGCCGGGGGCGGTGCAAGCCCGGCGGAAGTAGCGGAAAGGCGAAGATCACTCCCGAGTTGAGAACCGAACACCCTGCGGTCAGTAGGCTTCTTCGCAACTCCGGCGTTAACGGGGCAGCAGATGATGGTTTGCATGAAATAGGTGGTTTAAACGAAAGTAAAACGCTTTTGTCCTGTTTTGCAGGGCGAAAGCGTTATTTATTTGGAAGGAGAAGAGCGCAATGTACAAAAGCGTATCCCCCAACTTGAATTTTGTGGAAGAAGAAAAGAAGATCGAGAAGTTCTGGCAGGAACAAAAGATCTTTGAAAAGAGTGTGGAGAGCAAGGCCAAGGGCACACCCTACGTATTTTACGACGGTCCCCCCACCGCCAACGGCAAGCCCCACATTGGCCACGTGCTTACCCGGGTTATCAAGGATATGATCCCCCGCTACCGTACCATGAAAGGCTGCATGGTTCCCCGCAAGGCCGGTTGGGACACCCACGGTCTGCCGGTGGAGCTGGAAGTGGAGAAAATGCTGGGTCTGGACGGTAAAGAGCAGATCGAAGAATACGGTTTGGAACCCTTTATCGGCTACTGTAAGGAAAGTGTTTGGAAATACAAAGGCATGTGGGAAGATTTTTCCCGCACCGTTGGTTTCTGGGCAGATATGGACGATCCCTACGTTACTTACGATAACAACTTTATTGAGTCCGAATGGTGGGCTTTAAAGCAGATCTTTGATAAAAAGCTCCTTTACAAAGGCTTTAAGATCGTGCCCTACTGCCCCCGTTGCGGAACGCCCCTTTCCTCCCATGAGGTTGCTCAAGGCTACAAGGCGGTAAAGGAGCGCAGTGCAGTGGTTCGCTTTAAGGCAGTAGGCGAAGATGCTTACTTCCTGGCATGGACCACCACCCCCTGGACCCTGCCCAGCAACGTGGCACTGTGCGTAAACCCCACCGAAACCTACTGCAAGGTAAAAGCCATAGACGGCTACACCTATTATATGGCAGAGGCACTGGCAGAAAAAGTGCTCTCCAAATTAGGTGAGAATGCCTATGAGATTTTAGAGCGGTTCCCCGGTTCTGCCCTGGAGCATAAGGAATACGAGCCTCTCTTTGATTATGTAAAGCCCATCTGCGAAAAGCAGGGCAAGAAGGGTCATTATGTGACCTGTGATAATTACGTTACTATGTCCGACGGTACCGGCATTGTGCACATTGCTCCCGCCTTTGGTGAGGACGATGCCAACGTGGGCCGTAAATACGACCTGCCCTTTGTGCAGTTGGTAGACGGCAAGGGTGAGTTGACTGCTGAAACTCCCTATGCGGGCGTATTTGTAAAGAAAGCAGATCCCATGGTGCTGACCGATCTGGATAAAGCCGGGCTGCTCTTTGACGCTCCCAAGTTTGAGCATGATTACCCCTTCTGCTGGCGGTGTGATACCCCGCTGATCTACTATGCAAGAGAATCCTGGTTCATTAAAATGACCGAGGTGCGGGAGGATCTGATCCGCAACAACAACACCATCAACTGGATCCCCGAAAGCATTGGAAAGGGTCGGTTTGGCGACTGGCTGGAGAATGTGCAGGACTGGGGTATTTCCCGGAACCGTTATTGGGGTACTCCTCTGAATATTTGGCAGTGTGAGTGCGGGCATCTGCATTCTATCGGCAGCATTGAAGAACTGAGATCCATGTCGAACAACTGCCCCGAGGATATTGAACTGCACCGTCCGTTTATCGATGCTGTAACCATTAAGTGCCCGGTATGCGGCAAGGAAATGCACCGGGTTCCCGAAGTAATTGACTGCTGGTTTGATTCCGGCTCCATGCCCTTTGCACAGCATCACTATCCCTTTGAAAACAAAGAGTTGTTTGAGGCTCAGTTCCCCGCAGATTTTATTTCCGAAGCAGTAGACCAGACCCGTGGTTGGTTCTATTCCCTGCTTGCCATCTCTACCCTGATCTTTAATAAGGCACCCTATAAAAACGTAATTGTTTTGGGCCACGTGCAGGATGAGAACGGTCAAACAATGAGTAAGTCCAAGGGCAACGCTGTGGATCCCTTCGATGCACTGGAAACCTACGGCGCCGATGCTATCCGTTGGTATTTCTACACCAATTCTGCCCCCTGGCTGCCCAACCGCTTCCATGGCAAGGCAGTTACCGAGGGTCAGCGGAAATTCATGGGCACCCTTTGGAACACCTATGCATTCTTTGTGCTCTATGCCAATATCGATAAGTTCGATGCCACCAAATACAATCTGGCAGACTGCAACCTTACGGTAATGGATCGCTGGATCCTTTCCAAGTTGAACACCATGGTGAAAACCGTGGACAACAACCTGGAAAACTACCGCATCCCCGAAGCCGCCCGGGCACTGGAGGGCTTTGTGGATGACCTGAGCAACTGGTATGTACGCCGGGGTCGCGAGCGTTATTGGGTACCGGAGATGACCGACGATAAGATCGCCGCCTACATGACCTTGTACCATGCTTTGGTGGTTACTGCCAAGGCTGCCGCTCCCATGATCCCCTTTATGGCAGAGAATATTTACCAAAATCTGGTGCGTAGCATTGATGAAAATGCTCCCGAAAGCATCCATCTTTGCGATTTCCCCGTGGTGGAAGAAAGCCGCATTGATGCTTCTTTGGAAGCCAACATGGATCAGCTGCTGAACATCGTTGTGCTGGGTCGTGCTGCACGGAACGGTTCCGGCAGAAAGACCCGCCAGCCTCTTGCCTGCATGTATGTAGAGAGCAAAGAAGAATTGGGCGAAGAATTTGTGGAGATCATCAAGGACGAGTTGAACATTAAGGAAGTATCCTTTAAGGAAAGTCTTAATGACTTTGTTGCCTATGAGTTCAAGCCCCAGTTGAAAACTGTTGGACCTAAATACGGCAAGCAATTAAACGAGATCCGCACTGCCCTTGCAGAGATCGACGGCGCTGCCGCAAAAGCAGATCTGGACGATTGCGGCGCCTTAATTTTGGATCTGCCCGGCGGGCAGGTAAAACTACTCACCGAAGATCTGCTGATCAGCGTAGCTCAAAAAGATGGCTACTACACCGCCAAGGATAAAGGCTACACGGTAGTGCTGGATATTCAACTTACCGAGGAGCTGATCCGGGAAGGTATGATCCGTGAGATCATCTCCAAGATCCAAACTATGCGGAAGGATTCCGGCTTTGAAGTGATGGATCATATCGAGATCTATGTAAGCGGGAACGATAAACTGCTAACTCTGCTGAAAGAGGATTTCGCCGAAGTGGCAGAAAGCACCCTTGCCAACGGCTTGGTGGAAAATCAAACTGCACCTGAATTTTCCAAAGAGTGGGACATCAACGGCGAAAAGGTTACCTTGGGTGTGAAAAAGATATAAAACATCATCAGCAACGCATAAGCTGCGTTGCTGATGTGTTTTAAGGAGATTATTTATGAAGATCACTGTTATTGGGTGTGGACGTTGGGGCTCCTTTATTGCCTGGTACCTCAACAGTTTAGATCACCAAATTACGCTATACGGGCGAGAAAACTCTCCCCGTATGCAAGCTTTTTTAAAGGAGCGCAAAAACGATCTGCTAACCTTGCCGGAGTCTGTTGCCCTTACCACAGAGCTCTCCCATTTAAAGAATGCCGATGTTATTGTGGTTTCTATTGGCGCACAAGGGTTAACCGATTTTTGCCATGAACTTGCTCCCCTGAACCTGCACCATAAAACGTTTGTGCTGTGTATGAAAGGGATTGAGATCTCAACCGGGCGGCGGTTATCCCAAATTGCCACGGAGAATTTACCCGACGACAACAACGTAGCTGTTTGGCTTGGTCCCGGCCATGTGCAAGAGTTCTATGCAGGAATTCCCAACTGCATGGTAATAGACAGTGCAGACGCAGATACAAAAGATCTCTTAATCCGTGCTTTTTCCGGCCCTTTGATCCGTTTCTATTATGGGGATGATCTAATTGGCAACGAAGTTGGCGCCGCCGCAAAAAATGTAATTGGAATTGCCGCCGGAATGCTGGACGGTTTGGGACTTGGCACGCTGAAAGGTGCCCTTACTGCACGGGGAACCCACGAAATTTCAAGATTGATCAAGGCAATGGGTGGAAATGAATTAACCGCCTATGGTCTTTGTCATTTAGGAGATTACGGTGCCACTGTTTTTTCTCCCTATAGCCATAACCGCAGCTTTGGCGAAGCCTTTGTTAAAAAAGAAACGTATAATCATTTAGCAGAAGGCTATTATACAGTACAGGCTTTAATGAATCTGGCCGGGAAATACCAAATTGAACTGCCCATTTGCGAAACTGTGCACCGTATACTTTTTGAAAAGGCCGATCCGCAAAAAGCATTAGATCATCTTTTTACACGGGATTTAAAAACAGAATTTTAAAAATGCTCGGTTGCTTGTGCAACCGAGCATTTTTTATTCCACATCAAAGCCTAAATCTTCAATGGCGGTTTTTACCTTTTCCCCATCGCCGTTAAAGGAAACGGTTTTATTGGCAAGATCCACCGCCACATCGGTAACACCATCCAATTCATTCAGGGCATCGGTAATACTTTTTACACAGTGCATACACATCATACCGGGTACTTTAAATTCCATTTTACATTCCTCCATTATTTAAAAAATCTTAAACGCAGTGCGTTAGTCAGCACGGAAACCGAAGAAAAGGACATGGCGGCAGCGCCGATCATAGGGTTGAGCAGAGGTCCTCCAAAGAGATACAGCAGCCCTGCCGCCACCGGGATCCCTAAAGTATTATAGGCAAAGGCCCAAAAGAGATTTTGCTTAATATTGCGAATAGTGCGGCGGGAAAGTTCCATTGCCATGGGCACCGCAGAAAGTTCATTGTGCATTAACACCACATCTGCCGATTCTATGGCAACATCGGTGCCGGAGCCAATGGCAACCCCCACATCGGCGGTGGCAAGGGCAGGGGCATCGTTAATACCGTCGCCCACCATAGCCACCTTTTTCCCTTGAGTTTGCAATTCCTTAACAACGGCGGCTTTATCACCGGGTAAAACCTCTGCCCGCACTTGAGAAATTCCTGCCTGGGCGGCGATTGCTTGGGCAGTAGCTTCGGCGTCCCCGGTAAGCATTACCACCTCTACACCCTGATCTTGCAGTTTCCTTACTGCGGCGGCACTATACGATTTTAATGTATCGGCAATCGCCCCAATCCCGGCTGCCACGCCGTTTACAGCGATATAGACAGGGGTTTTTCCCAGGGAGGTTAATTGATCTAATTGAGGTTGCATATCTGTAAAGGAAATTCCCTTTTCACTCATCATGCGTTTGTTACCTGCCAAAACCTCTTTTTCGCCAACGGTTGCCATTACACCCTTGCCGGCAACGGCCTCGAATGTGCTGCATTCGGGCAAAAGGAGCTCTTCTTGCTCCGCCTGCTCCACGATGGCACGCCCCAAAGGATGTTCAGAAGCCCGCTCTGCGGCGGCGACCAATGCCAACAACTCCTCTCGATTAAATCCCGAAGCGGGGATAAAATCGGTAAGGGCAGGTTTGCCCGTGGTAAGGGTGCCTGTTTTATCCAGCACGACTGTATTGATCTTATGAAGCTGTTCCACTGCTCCGCCGTTTTTAAAAAGGATGCCCAATTCGGCACCTTTTCCGATCCCCACCATAATGGCAGTGGGGGTTGCCAGCCCCAAAGCGCAGGGGCAGGCAATTACCAGAACAGAAACAAATACCGAAAGTGCAAAGCCCCAGCTTTGCCCGCTGATTTTCCATACAACACCGGCAAGGAGGGCAATGCCCATTACCACCGGCACAAAATAGCCGGAAACCACATCTGCCAGCCGAGCAATGGGGGCTTTGGTGCCCTGAGCTTCTTCCACCATGCGGATCATGCCACCCAAAGCGGTATCTTCACCCATACGGGTAATCTGCACCTGCAAAACACCGCTTTGGTTGATAGCACCGGCATAAACCGGGCTACCCTCCCCTTTATCCACCGGCATACTCTCCCCGGTAAGCATGGATTCATCCACCGTGGAATGACCGGTGAGCACCGTACCGTCTGCAGGGATCCGGCTGCCGGGCTTTAATATTAAAATGTCGCTGGCAAGCAATTTAGAGGTGGGAACCTCCAATTCATTACCATCTCGAATAACAAAGGTGGTGGCAGGCACCAACTGCATGAGGTTTCGGATTGCCTGGGAAGTTTTCCCCTTAGATATGGTTTCCAAAGTTTTACCCAACAAGATCAGGGTAATGATAACCCCGCATGACTCAAAATACAGTTCATGTACTGCATGGGCATTTCCTGCAGCAATGCGTACCAAGGAATAAAGGCTATAGCCAAAGGAAGCAGTGGTACCCAAGGCAATGAGGCTATCCATATTGGGACTGCCCCGAAACAAAGAGGAATAGCCCACCGCATAAAACTTCCAGCCCACTATCATTACCGGGATCACCAAACAAAGCTGTACCATTGCATAACTGAAGGGGTTTCCTTCCGGTGAAATTATTTCGGGTACCGGTAATCCCACCATGGGACCCATGGCAATATAAAAAAGCGGGATGGCAAAGATGGCAGCCAAAAGAAGTTTTGTACGCATAACACGCACTTTCTTGGCGTTTTTATCGGTATTTTGGGTGTTTTTCTTATGGAGCACTGCGCCAAATCCTGCCCGTTCCACCGCCGCTATCACCATAGGAAATGCGGCATTTTCCGCTTCTACCGTTAACCGTTCAGCGGCAAGGTTTACCAAGGCACTCTCTACACCCTTTACCCGCCCTACTACCTTTTCAATCCGGGCGGCACAGGCAGCACAGGTCATGCCGGTAATATCAAATTCTCTTTTCATCCTTTCACCTCATTCCATGCGGCGATCAACCGTTCCAGATTCCAACCGGCGTTTGCCGGGGATGTGGAGGGAAGTTGGATCGCCTCCCTGCCGGTGGCAGGCAATAGATATTTATCGTAAAGTTTTTTAGCAGTACTGCCGTTCACAAAGATTCTTTTAATTTTAGCCGCAGTAAGAATGGGCGTGAGATCATTTGCCACCGCATCCTTAATGGAGCTATCGGCACTGCCGGTGATGGTACAAGAGGCAATCACATCCCACACAGCCACCTTATTTTTTAGCAAAAAGGCTTTCTTTTCCTCCACAGAATTGGGGACCGACTGATGGTAAACAGTGCTTAAAACCCTCCAAAATCGGTTTTGGGGATGACCGTAAAAAAAGCCCTGTTCCCGGGACTTTACAGAGGGAAAACTGCCCAAAATTAAGATTTCGGATTGCTCGTTATATAACGGTGGGATGGGGTGCTTTATCATAAGATACCTCTTATATACAGATTAATTATAGTTTAACACCGAACTTACGGAAATTCAAGGCAAACAACAAAAAAACACCCGCATTCAAATTGAATGCGGGTGCAATTTGTTTGAGAGTATCAAGCACCGATCAACCGATAGAGATTAATACTTTCTCTTTCTGGCTGCTTCGGATTTCTTCTTTCTTTTAACGCTGGGCTTCTCGTAGTGCTCTCTCTTTCTGATTTCGGAGAGAACGCCGGATTTAGCACATTGTCTTTTGAATCTTCTCAAAGCACTATCCAAGGATTCATTTTCCTTGATGCGGATTTCTGCCATTTGGTCTTCCCTCCCTCCGCTTTGACGACAGTCCTATTTACATAGGTACAACGGATATTATACAAAACTAACGCCGGATTGTCAAGCGTTTTTTAATGCAAATCTATACAAATTTTTTCATTTTGCAGATAGCACCGGATCAGGGAGGTTTCCCGGTCGAAATGATCGATCATTTCTTGGGCAATTTTATCCTCTACTTCCCTTTGGATAGTTCGTTTTAAGGAACGGGCACCGAACTTACGGTCATAGCCATGCTCTGCCAGGTAATCCAGCACTGCGGGTTCCGTTTCCAATTTAATTGAACGCACCTCCAGGCTTTTACGCAGATCGCCGATCATAATATCGGCAATGGCACGAATAGTGGCACGCTCCAATGGATGAAAGGTAATGATCTCGTCTACCCGATTGATAAATTCAGGACGCAAAAATTTCAGCAGCGCCCGGGTAGCACGATCCTTTTCCAATTCTGATTCACTGCGGTTAAAGCCGGTGGCATTGGCGGTATCGGCGGTGGCGTTGGTGGTCATCACGATAATGGTGTTTTCAAAATTGACCACCCTGCCCTGGGCATCGGTGAGTTTACCGTCGTCCAGCATCTGAAGCATGATATTAAGCACTTCAGGATGCGCCTTTTCGATCTCATCAAATAAGATCACACTATAGGGCTTACGGCGCACTTTTTCGGTAAGCTGACCGGCATCGTCATAGCCCACGTAACCCGGCGGAGCGCCGATCAGTTTGGATACGGAGTGTTTTTCCATATATTCGCTCATATCCACCCGGATCAAGGCTTCCACACTATCAAAAAGGGCTATAGAGAGTTGGCGCACCAGTTCTGTTTTACCCACACCGGTGGGACCGGTAAAGATAAAGGATGCAGGGCTATGGGATAAGGACACCCCCACCCGACGGCGCTTGATGGCACGCACCACACTATCGATGGCTTCATTCTGCCCCACGATACGGGCTTTGAGTACCTCCTGCAACTGGTTGAGTTTTTCAAATTCCTGCTGCTTGATCTTGGAGGCGGGAATTCCGGTCCAAAGCTCCAGCACATACGCCAAATGATCAAAGGTGAGCACCGCTTCCTTGGGCGTACCCAAGGCCTGCAGATCGGATTCCAAGCAGCATTTTTCGCTATTCAGCTCTGCCAGTTCCTTATAGGTTTCCTCCCCCTGCTCTTCTTCGGAAAGTGTATTCAACCGGGCTTCGATTTCCGTAAGGCGGCGGCTTTTACGAATATGCTCGTTTTGCGCCACATTTTCCAAAGAGGCGCCGCTGCATGCTTCGTCCAGCAGGTCGATCGCCTTATCCGGCAAGAGACGGTCGGTAATATACCGTTCGGACATCTGCCCCGCCTGCACCAACAGTTGATCAGGGATAGTTACACAGTGGTATTCGCTGTATTTAGGACGCAAGCCCTTAAGGATCTCCACCGTATCCTCCAAGCTGGGTTCTTCCACCAGAACCGGCTGGAATCGGCGTTCCAAAGCGGCATCCTTCTCGATATATTTACGGTACTCTGCCAGGGTGGTGGCGCCAATCACCTGGATCTCGCCCCGGGAAAGGGCGGGCTTTAAAATATTAGCGGCGTTCATGGTACCCTCGGCGTCTCCGGTGCCCACTAAATTATGGATCTCATCGATCACCAAGATAATATTGCCCAAAGCCACCACTTCAGTGATCAGGTTTTTAATGCGGCTTTCAAACTGCCCCCTAAACTGGGTACCTGCCACCAGTGCGGTAAGATCCAGCAGATAAACCTCTTTACCCAAGAGTTTCGCAGGGACATCCTCTTTGGCAATACGGGATGCCAATTCTTCGGCAATGGCAGTTTTACCCACACCGGGTTCACCGATCAAGCATGGATTATTTTTGGTGCGGCGGTTTAAAATACGGATCAGGCGGTTCAGCTCGATCTGACGTCCGATTACCGGGTCCAATTCCCCTTTTCGTGCTTTTGCGGTGAGGTTTACCCCATATTGATCCAGCATCTTACGCTTTTTCTCTTTTTTCTTTTCTTTGCCGGGCTTCCCTTTTTCTGCCCCCGGTTCCCCCTGGGGCGCACCGCCCATTTGACCGAATAGTTTGCCAAAAAAAGGCGGCAGGGACGGCGCAACTTGAGAATCCAACTCCTCACCGTTGAGCCCCAACTGTTCGCTCATTTGTTCAAACTCTTCGGAGAACTGATCCAAGTCATCATCGGACATGCCCATGCTCTTGATCATTTCGTTCACCTGAGGGATGCCCATATCTTTTGCACATTTCAGGCAATAGCCCTCGTTAACAGGGGAATTATTTCCATCCATACGGGAAACAAAAACCACCGCTGTTCTTTTTTTACATTTTACACAAAGCATTTGGTCTCCTTATTACTTAAGCGCGCTAATTATTGGATTGATCGCATTTATATGTTTCAAAATAAAAGTATTCTCCAATTCCTCTGAAGAGAGTAATACATTCCCGTTGGCAAGGCCGTAAACAACCGCACCGAGTACCATGATGATCAACAGTGCACGCACAGCCCCAAAAATAACGCCCCCCAAACGGTTTGCCGATTTGCCGAAGGGCAGTACCCGGAAAATGGCATCTAACAAACGTGTTGCCACAAACAACAGAATAAAGAAAATTATTGTTAGCCCGATCAAGGCAACCGCCTTGCTAACAGTGCCGCTGATGGGATCTACAATGGAATCGATCAGCGCTTCCTTGGCAGCAACAGAATTTGCTTTGCTCTGCTCGGCAGAAGCTATGATCCCATCAATATCCACATTTAAGTTTTCCAAAAAATCGCGTAAACCATCTGGCATTTCTTGTAAATTACCCACCACGTCCACTTGATTAATAGCTTGGTCGTAATCGGCACCAAGAGCGGTTCCGTTTACGGCAGTAAGTACCGTATTCCGCACAGCTGGCTCCACAAACTGCATATTCAACCAGCCTGCCACCGGTGTGCTCATCCACACAGCCAATGCCACTGCCGCCACAAATCCAATTAAAGAAAACAAGGTTTTGATCAGCCCTTTTTTATAAGCCAAAAATACTGAAAGTGCAATGATCGCCACCACAATAAGATCTAAAATAATTGCCACGACCGACACAATAAATACCTCCTCTTACCCGTTGCTATATACCATTGTATACACATTTTGTTTCGCTTACAACCACAACGGCATTTTTACCCATAAAGGCAATATCGGTTGGCCGCTCGGGAGCATCCTCCCACAACAACTTACCGGAACGGTTGTAAACGCCACTTTTTTGGTTGCCCAACACGGCGATTCTGCCCTTATAATAATCCAGATGTTCCGCATAATAATTCAGCATCACCGTATCCTGAACCTTACCCTTTTCGTTGCAGATCACCACAGTACCATCGCCGTTTTCGGCGGCAGAGACCACAAAAACATTATTGCTGCCATCGTCCATGGTGTAGCATTGAAGCACCTGGTTTTCAAATTGATAACGCCCGATCTCTTCCCCTTTTTTATTCAAAGAGACCATTCCCCAATCAAACAGGCCGCAGATGGTTCCGTTTTCCTTGGCAGAAAGGCGCACGCAGGCATCTTCCTTAAAGGAAACCGACCACTGTACCTCTTCCTTGCTCAACTTAAAATAGAGGATCTCCGGCACAATATCAGCACCATCAATGTTCATGCAGGAAATTGCCAAGGCTTTATTATCTGCCGAAACCACTGCATCCAAAATGTAGCGGTTTAAACTACGGTAACGGTAAACCTCATGGAAAGAAGTATCGTAAACATAGACCTTTGCCAAATAACCGTCGCCTTCGGTAACCACGGCGATACTGCCATCGGCATTCATACGGGCAACAATAATAGGATCCTCCATCTGCTTTTCAAACAACACCGAAAAGGAATCCGCCACCATAAGCCCGGTTCCGCCGCTATCGTATGCAAGCACATAGCGGCTATTGGCAGAAATGATCGGATTACGAAAGCCCAGAGCAGTATTTTGAAACTCTGTGCCGTTTTTATCGGTAATGATCAGTTTTTCTACCGTGGCATGGGCAAAGCCGTCTTTATAAACAACGGTGGCGCCGCCGCTGGCGGTATCGAAGTGTACCTCTCCATCCTCGGCAGAGGGAGCGGAAATGCCGATATTGATCTTGGCGATCAGCCGACGGAAATTATCCCCGTTGATCTGATCCCGATTGGCAAAAAGAAAGATCAGCGCCACGATCACCATGATCAAGAGCAATAAATAGCGCACATACCGAATAGTGCTGCGGGATCTATGGGTTTCTTCCCGCTCTACAGTTTTTTCATCATTACGATTGCTCATGGGGCACCTCCTCTTCCTTATAATATACTTTATTTAAATACAAGCCGTACGCCGGCATAGTCTTGCCACAGGCGGCACGCTGCCCCTCGGCGATGATCTTTGGCAGATCCTCTATGTTGATCCTGCCCAGGGACACAAACAGCAAGGTTCCCGCCATGATACGCACCATGTTATACAAAAAGCCGTTGCCCACCACCCGAAAGACCACATCGTTTCCACTGCGTTCCACTTTGCTATAGTAAATGGTACGCTCCGTATCTTCGATCTTGGAGCCGGTGGACATAAAGGCTTTAAAATCGTGGGTTCCCAAAAAATGCTTGGCAGCCTGATCCATCAGTTCGGCATTCAGTCCTTTTCGCTCATGGAATGCCAGACCGTTTTTAAAGGGATCGGGAGCAGCGCCATCGTAAAAACGGTAAATGTATTCCTTTGCCACCGCATGATAGCGGGGATGGAAATCCGCCGGCACTGGCTGGCAGGATAGCACACTGATACTATCCGGCAACACGGAATTAAGGGCGAAAGCGATCCTTTTTTGCTCAATAAAGCGGGGCGGATCAAAGCACATGCAATACTCCATGGCGTGCACGCCGCTATCGGTGCGGCTACAGCCGGTAACCCCCACACGGGACCCGTAGATCTCCTCAATGGCATCCTGCATCTGCTCCTGAACGGATCTGCCGTTCTTTTGCACCTGCCAGCCCACAAAGGCGGAGCCGTTATATCGAATTTTTAAAAGCAGACGTTCAGCCATTAGGATCCTTTCTTTTAAAATATCATCATTAAAACAATCAACGCCAGCGCCGCCAACATAATTGCCAGCGCCAACCAATCCCGCCAACTATAATAGTAGACCTTATAGCGGGTACGCCCGGTACCACCGTGATAGCAACGGCACTCCATGGCATCTGCCAATTCCTCGGCACGGCGAAATGCAGAGATCAAAAGCGGAATTAAAATAGGAATCAACGCTTTGGCACGCCGCATGATATTGCCGGTTTCAAAATCTGCACCCCTTGCCTTTTGGGCATTGATGATCTTATCGGTTTCATCAATAAGAGTGGGGATAAACCGCAGGGCGATGGTCATCATCATTGCCAGTTCGTGCACCGGGAAACGGAGTTTTTTCAGCGGGCTGAATGCCCGCTCCATGGCATCGGTGAGCATCACCGGGCTGGTGGTATAGGTTAAATAAGAAGTGCCCAAAATCAACAAAATGATCCTAATGATCATAAATAAAGCATTACGGACACCCTCGGTTTTGAGCCAGGAAAGCCAGGAAATATTCGGAAAGATCGGTTCCCCGCCGCTATACAAAATGTTAAACAGAGCGGTGAACACGATAATAAACATCAGCGGCTTTAGCCCTCGCAGCACCACCTTTAAGCGAATGCCCGAGGAAAGCACCACCGCTGCCATTAATGCGGCCACCACCAAGAAGCCCCAAAAGCCGGGCACCAAAAACAAGGTAACCACATAAAGCACCGTAAGAAGCAATTTCATACGGGGGTCCAGCCGGTGCATAAAGGAATTGCCGGGAAAGAATTGGCCGATGGTAATATCCTTAAGCATTGCCGTCACCACCCTTCTTCATAAGGCGCATAAGTTCTGCCTTCCCCTGCTCTACGGTATAAATATTGCGGGAGACGGGGTACCCCTTTTCCTGCAGGGAAATAAAGACCTTGGTGATATGGGGCACATCCAACCCCATTTCCACCAATTTATCTGCCCGCTCAAAAACCTCGGGCACAGAGGCGTGCATGGCACATTTACCCCGGTTCATCACCAGGATAGAATTGGCGTTGCGGCTCACATCCTCCATGGAATGGGATACCAGTAAAACCGTGCTCTTGGTTTCCCGGTGATAATCCCGGATACGGCTTAAAATTTCATCTCTGCCCAGGGGGTCCAGCCCTGCCGCCGGCTCATCCAAAATCAACACCTTGGGTTCCAGTGCCATAACACCGGCAATGGCCACCCGCCGTTTTTGACCGCCGGAAAGATCGAAGGGGGATTTATTCAGTAAAGCGGAATCCAGGCCCACAAATGCCATGGCTTTTTCCACCCGCTTTTCGATCTCCTCTTGGGGCAGCCCCATATTTTTGGGACCAAAGGCAATATCTTTATAAACCGTTTCTTCAAAAAGCTGATATTCCGGGTATTGAAATACCAAGCCCACATCAAAGCGGGTTTGGATCCGGGTCTTTTTATCGGCGCTCCAAAGATCCTTACCGTCAATAAAGATCTTGCCGGAGGTGGGTTTTAAGATAGCATTAAAATGAGAGATCAGGGTGCTCTTGCCGGAACCGGTATGACCGATCACCCCCACATAATCCCCTTTTTCAATATGAATATTCACATCCTCAATGGCAACGGTTTCAAAGGGAGTGCCCACACTGAAGTGATGGGTAAGATGCTCGGTTTTAATCACGAGAAACACCTCCCAACAGTTTTTCCACCTGGGCGATGCATTCATCCTCGCTGAGCACCGCAATGGGAACCTTAATATCCTCTTGCCGCAGGGCAAACATCAACTCGGCGGTTTGGGGCACATCCAAAGAAAGGCTATGCAACAACCCCACGTTCTGGAACACCTCTTTGGGGGTACCGTCTAACACGATCTCCCCATCGCCCATTACCACCACACGGTTCGCCTGCATAGCTTCATCCATATAGTGCGTGATCAGGATCACGGTGATGCCCTGCTCCCGGTTCAGCCGCAGTATGGTCTTCATTACCTCTTTACGCCCCTTGGGATCCAGCATGGCGGTAGGCTCATCCAGAACGATACATTTGGGGCGCATTGCCAAAATGCCGGCAATAGCGATCCGTTGCTTTTGGCCGCCGGAAAGGCGGTGGGGCGCATGGTGGCGGTAACGGGTCATGTCCACCATTTCCAAGGCTTCATCCACCCGCTTTACCATTTCATCGTGGGGAACCCCTAAATTTTCCAGGGCAAATGCCACATCTTCATCCACAACGGTGGCAATCAGCTGATTATCGGGGTTTTGGAACACCATGCCCACATTACGGCGGATCTCCATTAAATTTTCTTCGTTGGAGGCATCCAGCCCCAGCACCGTTACCTTGCCGCTATCGGCCTTTAAAATACCGTTCAAATGCTTGGCAAGGGTGCTCTTACCACAGCCGTTGTGACCTAAAACCGCCACAAAATCGCCCTCCTCGATCTCCAAGGAAACGTCGTGCAGGGCGTAGTGAGAGGATTGCCCCTCTTCTACCGGATATGAAAATTTCAGTTGTGAAACTTCAATGATCTTTGCCATTTAGTCCTCCGAGAACCATCTTGCTACCGAGCCGGAGGGAAAGTTCATCCCGTTTGCTGTGCGCAATCCGATCTCGCCGCTTTCAAAACTGCCGCCGATCCCTTTGGGGAGGGTCAGCCTTAATAAATATTCCATAACCGAGGCAGAAAGCCCGGTGGAATAGGAATTCAAAATAAAGAACAAGGGGTTGGGAGATAACAGCTGTGTTACACGGGTCATAAAGGGATACAAGGTATCCTCCAGCTGCCACACTTCCCCGCCGGGACCTCTGCCATAGGAGGGCGGATCCATTACAATACCGTCGTACACATTCCCCCGGCGGATCTCCCGCTCCACAAATTTCATGCAATCATCCACCAAATAGCGGATGGGGCGGTCTGCTACGCCGCAAAGCACAGCATTTTCCTTTGCCCATTGTACCATGCCCTTGGAGGCATCCACGTGAACCACCGATGCCCCCGCCTTGGCACACGCCATGGTGGCACCGCCGGTATAGGCAAAAAGGTTCAGCACCTTGATAGGACGGTTTGCCCGTTTGATCAGGTCACTCATAAAATCCCAGTTGGTTGCCTGCTCCGGAAAGATACCGGTATGTTTAAAATTCATGGGCTTGATCTGAAAGGTCAGATCTTTATAATTGATCTTCCAGCTTTCCGGCAGGGAGCGGATCTCCCAATGACCGCCGCCGCTATTGGAACGGCGGTAAACGGCGTTGGGATTTTTCCATTCACTGCGTTTTTTATCGCTCTGCCAGATCGCTTGGGGATCGGGACGCACCAGGATATATTTTCCCCAACGCTCCAACCGGTCGCCGCCGGCAGTATCCAGCAATTCATAGTCTTTCCATTGATCTGCGATCCACATACTCTTACTCCTCAAACCGCAACTGTTCGGTTTGCTCCGAAACAGGTTTCAACCCCAAATGCCGGTAGGCATTGGCTGTTACCATCCGTCCCCGGGGGGTACGGGATAAAAAGCCGATCTGCAACAGATAAGGCTCATAAACATCTTCCAAGGTTACCGATTCTTCGCCGATGGTGGCGGCAAGGGTTTCCAATCCCACGGGGCCACCGCCAAAGTTCTTGATGATACTTTCCAGCATGCGGCGGTCGATGGAATCCAACCCCAGGTGGTCGATCTCCTGGGCTTGCAGGGCGGTATCGGCAATTTTGCGATCGATCACGCCGGTGCCCTTAACCTCAGCAAAATCCCGCACCCGCTTGAGCAGGCGGTTTACGATACGAGGGGTGCCCCGAGAACGCTTGGCGATCTCCATGGCGCCTTCGGGATCAACGGGGATCCCCAAAATACCGGCGGAACGGATCACAATATCCCGCAGTTCTTCCGGGGTATACAATTCCAGCCGGGAAACCACCCCAAACCGATCCCGCAAGGGCGCAGAGATCTGCCCGGCACGGGTGGTGGCGCCGATCAGGGTGAACCGGGGCAGATCCAGGCGGATACTGCGGGCCGAGGGACCCTTGCCGATGATAATATCCACCGCATAATCCTCCATTGCCGGATAAAGCACCTCTTCCACTGCCCGGGAAAGGCGGTGAATCTCGTCGATAAACAACACGTCGCCGGGCTGGAGATTGGTGATCAAAGAAGCCAGATCGCCGGGCTTTTCAATTGCCGGACCGGAGGTGATCCGCAGATTGACCCCCATTTCGTTGGCAATGATCCCTGCAAGGGTTGTTTTACCCAGCCCCGGCGGGCCGTAAAGAAGGCAATGGTCCAGGCTCTCTCCCCTGCCCTTGGCGGCTTCGATATAGATCTTTAAATTTTCCTTTGCCTTAGTTTGTCCGATATAATCGTCCATGCGATGAGGACGCAGGGAGGATTCAATATCACTATCTTCCCCGGTAAAGGTGGTGGAAACCACCCGATTTTCAAAATCAAAATCGCTTTCGATCATTGGCTAAATCCTTTCAATGCCTGTGTGATTGCTTGCTCCACAGTTAGTTTTTCCAAATCCAAGCCGTTCAGGGCGTGCTTGGCTTCCGGTTGGGTAAAGCCCAGTGCCATCAGCGCTTCGATAATCTCCAGGCTCTTAGAGGCGGTACCCTGCACCGGCGTGGAGGCGGCTGTGTTTACATGCACGTTGCTCATGCCCTTGAACTTATCTTTCAGTTCCAGCACCAACCGTTCTGCCACCTTTGCACCTACGCCTTTGGCGCGGGTAATATTGGCTTTATCTCCCATCAGAATGCTGGCAGCCAACTCGTCCGGAGTGAGTTCCGATAAAATTGCCAGCGCCCCCTTGGGACCGATACCGGACACCGAGGTGATCATGCGGAAACAATCCCGCTCATCGGGATCCACAAAACCGTAAAGTTCCATAGCATCCTCCCGCACCGCCATGTGAATATAAACAAACGCTTCTTCCCCGGAGGGATTCAGTTGATCCAGCCCATGGCGGGAAAACAGCACGTGGAAGCCCACGCCGCCGCATTCAATCACCGCCCATTCGCCGGTTTTTTCTAAAATTGTTCCTCTTAATGATGCAATCATAATTTCACCTTTATCATATTGGATTTTGAACTATGGGCATGGCAGATAGCAAGCGCCAAGGCATCCGCCGCATCATCGGGGCGGGGAATGCGCTCCAGCCCCAACAGCCGGCGGGTCATATCCATTACCTGCTGCTTTTCCGCTCTACCGTAGCCCACCACGCTTT
>JAZSRD010000098.1:0-2851 GCA_045538295.1 Eubacteriales bacterium | reverse complement strand
GGATCGGTGCCGCCACACCCAAATGGTACTTGTCGGAGCCTTCCGTGGCTTTCAGCCGGGAATCTCCCGCTGCGTAGCGGTAATTTTTCCGCTGCTCCATCAGCTTATCCAGCTCCTGGGAATTGGGTTTGTCCATCAGCTCCCGCTTGGGCGCACCGTGGAGGGCAATGATGCTGTCCCGGTCCGATACCGCAGCAATGCACCCGGTGTTGGCACCGATGGCCTCGCACATCTGGGCAGCAAACTCCTGCAAGTCCCCCATAGGGGAATACTTCCGGAAGATCACACCCCCGTCCTTCTCCGTGTAAATCTCCAACGGATCTCCTTCACGGATTTTAAGGGTTCTTCTAATCTCCTTGGGGATAACAATTCTTCCTAAATCGTCCACTCTTCTGACAATTCCTGTTGCCTTCATATATCTTTCTCCTTTACAGATGTTGGGCTACGGATTCCCACGGGCGCAAGCGCCCTCGGAATGACACGCAAGTTCGATAGACGCACCGTCTGCCGACCACCGCTGTCATTGCGAGCCAGTGCGCACACTGGCGTGGCAATCCGTTCCCCTACAATAATTTTACAAATTACGCTGCGAGTCTGTAAACACAAGAGATTTATACTGGTAAGAAAACAGGTTTTCATAATTTAAATTGCAAGCCTTTTACTGTATTTGCTTCTGAAAGCGGATGGTGTCATATCGGTTTCGGAAAGAAACTTTCGATTAAACCAAGATATATCACCAAAACCGGCTTCAATACATATTTCCGAAATGCTTTTATCTGTTGTTAAAAGAAGTTGCTGCGCCTTGTTGATAAAACATTTCATGATATAACTTTTAGGAGAAAGTCCGGTAACCTCGAAAAAGACCTTGCGAAAATTTGAAACGCTCATATTGCAAGAAGAAGCAAGCGTTTCTACAGACGGTGTATTCGCTTTTTGTACAGCATGCGAAATAATATCAAGAGCAGGGGATATGGTCTGTAATTTTACATTTTGCCTAACTTTTAATTTTGGCAGAGGTTCGGAAACACGCGCAAGACGGATAAAAAGCTGATATACATATAGGGCACAAAGTTCCGAATGGTACAATGAAGCATTATCCTTTTCCAAAAGTTCCCCAAAAAACTGTTCTACCAAAGCAACAACCTCAGGATACTGCTCCGGAGAAAAGATTCCGCAGAGTCCCATTTCGTTGTAAATCGCCTGTTCTAACTTAGTCTCGGCCAAAAACCCACTTTTTTTCATAAGTGAGTGCGGATTAAAGGTGAGCCAATACCAGACACTAGACTCTTTTTCACTATTTCTGGATAAATGCTTTTGAAAAGGAAAAATAATCTCAACATCACCCTTCTTAAATGCGTATTGCTTATCTTCTACCAGACAGATCCCTTTTCCGCTGACGCAATAACCAATTTCAAGGCAATCATGAAAGTGAAGATATGAAAAATCATTTATTTCAAGGGAAGCAATAATTGGTTTGCCGGAGCCCATAATCATATCATTGTGGCGTGTATAAAACACCGGCAAGTCATCATTTGAGCGATTTAGCATACTTTTTGCCCCTTTACACAAAGAAAAATACAATACTTTTATGATACAATACTACTATAAATTTATAAACTATACAAGATTTTTTCTTTTGGAGGGATTCGAATATGAAAAAATTTGATATCGCCGCATATGTGTGGCCGGCTTATACCGGTGATGAACCGAGAAGTCGAATTTTTTGGCCGGAGGGGATCGGGGAGTGGCAAACTGTAAAAAACTCCTCTGAAAAATCAAACGGTTATCATTGGAACAGAAAACCATTGTGGGGATATGTAAACGAGGCGGATCCATATGTGATGAGCGGACAAATTGAGGCGGCTGTTTCACACGGAGTTAATGTATTTATTTATGATTGGTATTGGTATGATAACCGCCCTTTTCTTGAAAACTGCCTGAATGACGGCTTTTTGAAAGCGCCTAATAACAACAAGATGAAATTCTATATTATGTGGGCAAATCATGATGCAACACATCTGTGGGATATTCGTAATTCCGATTCGGTGAGATCTACCATTTGGCAGGGTACTGTAACTCGCGAGCAGTTTGAGATTATCGGTAAGCGGTGGATAGAACAATACTTTAAGCGTGAGAACTATTACCGAATAGACGGAAAACCCGTTATAAGTATTTATGATATTAACAATTTGATAAACGGTTTAGGCGGGATTGCCGAAACTATCGATGCTTTGCAGTGGCTTAACAAGGAAGCCCAAAAAGAAGGCTTGGACGGTGTACATCTGCAATTTATCCGTTGGAACGGCGAAATCAAAAACCATTCCGGCGTTGACGGTAAGCCTATTGAAAATGAAAGTGCGCTTGTAAATACCCTCGGGTTTAGCTCGGTGACGAATTATCAGTTTGTTCATATGACCGATGTTAACAGAGATTATCTTGATGTGCTTGAAGATGTAAAGAAGCTTTGGAGAGAAATTAAAGACGAATATTCGGTTTCCTATTTTCCAAACGTATCGGTTGGTTGGGATAATAACCCCCGTTTCAAAAATTATATCACCCCGATAATCACCAATAATACGCCTGAAAACTTTAAAAAATGCCTGGAATATGCCAAAGAATACTGCGAGCAGGCAGGCGTTCATTTAATCACGGTAAACAGTTGGAACGAGTGGACAGAAACAAGTTACTTGGAGCCTGACGATTTTTACGGCTACGGTTACCTTGAGGCAATTAAAGAAGTATTCGGGAAAAATAACTAAAAAGTTTTTATAGCATGCACTGCAAAAAGCGAGGGGATTTCCCCTCGCTTTTGCTATGTAAAGGTCAAAATGTGCTATTTTTTGTCAAAAAT
>JAZSRD010000005.1:0-9528 GCA_045538295.1 Eubacteriales bacterium | reverse complement strand
CAGTTCTTCATTTAATTCAACTGAAATCCAAAGGCCGTGATCTTCCCATTTTAAATAAATATAGCCATCTTCAAAAACGATGTCCCCATGCTTCATTTTTTCAAAGCGTTTTTTCATATTCTTATCATCTGACACGAGTTCTTTCTTCATCGTTTTCCAAAAAAACCACAGGCTTTGCTCGGGATCCATGTCTTTGATGGGGTCAAGCATATCCGGCGAATCGGCAAAAGGAAACTTGTTGTTAAACAGATATTTCCGAATGATTTTTATACCGCGGTTCTTCACCGGATATTGAAATCCCGTGTAGGGCATTCGCATACTGTCGAATGTACAAACTTGCTTTTCTAAATCCACCACACACGGAAGTATCGCCGTATCGAACCCGTCTCCACCATTTTTGCAAACCGCATCAAACAAGCTAATTCTCAATTTCTCATCAACTTGTTTGGCATATATCACAATTACTGTAGCACGGTTTAATGGAGAACTCTTTTGAGATTTATCAAGAAAACGATGCTTCTTTTTCCCTTTTAATGCCTTTGAGTTCGCCGTGGCAGAATTGATGATCAAGTGGTATTGTTTTTTATCCAAGAAATCAATATGGTATGTCGCAATAATCTTCTCGATACCGCTTGAATAAATCGTCATGGGAGCATGGCTCTTGTATCGAAGTGTTTCAGGGCGCGGCGAGATCGCTATTGGCTCACACTTTTTACCAAATCGAGAAATTCTCTTTTCGACCTTTTTGGCAGAAAAAGACTGGGGTAATACAAACTGTTTTCTTGCAGTGTTATGACAATGCAACATGGCCAATCCAACATCCATTGCCATCAACAAAACAAAGTTCTTAATTAGATATATCAAAAGGCCGACTGCTAAGCCTATCACGACAATAACCTTAATCGCTTCAGGAACAAATTTTAGATTCGCCACGATTATAATAGGAGCGATAAATCCACCAAGGACAACCACATAGACAAGTATTCTGCACAGCAAAGCATTTTTTAATTTTGGAGATTTCAAAAAACTCACCTCGGTTCGACAAAACTTACGATTTAAGTATAACATAAAACCGCCATAATTTCAATTATCATAGTTCAAGTCCTCCCCAAAGGTCTTTTTGGGGAAATGATATCTTTTGAATTTCACCTTAAAAATGGCATAACAAAACCCCGAAACCGCTGTGGTTTCGGGGTTTTTCGAACCGATATCTTTTTCGGTTCGCAATGTTGGTTGCGGAGGGAGGACTTGAACCTCCGGCCTCCGGGATTCTCTGTGATAAAAAACTGCCTATCTCTGTTGTTTGTTGAGAACGGAAGTTTTGATCAACTGCCCCTTTGCAACATCAGAAAATTCATCGCAGACTTACGCTGCTCGATATTTTCTGTGTTGCGGCAGTTGCTAACCTGCTCCCTTCATCCGCCGCCGGCGGCGGTCGCAGTCGCAACCCCACGAGCAACGCTCGTCGTGCTCATAACCCGGAGAAAGCAGGCAAAGCCTGCTTTTGCAAATAAAAAACACAGCCACCGGATGGTGACTGTGTTTTTTTGGTTGCGGAGGGAGGACTTGAACCTCCGGCCTCCGGGTTATGAGCCCGACGAGCTACCAACTGCTCTACCCCGCGATATTTTTGAGTGCTTATATAGTATAGCAAGCAATTGCCGGTTTGTCAACCCCTAAATAAAAACTTTGATAATATAAAAAATGTTTTTTCAAAAATCTCTTGCTTTCAACAATCGAAGTTCTTATAATATATTATGTTCATTAAATTATAAAAATACATGGGAGAGAATAATGGAACTTAAAAATTTTAACAACTTAAATTATTGGCTTTACGCCCCCAAAAATCCGGGTGCAAACAAGCCCCTGATAATCTTTTTACACGGCGCCGGGGAGCGAGGTCCTGATCCGGAAGAGATTTTTAACATTTCCTTACCCAAGTGGCTTAAGGAGGGACGCTGGCAACCGGATGCCTATGTGCTGTGCCCCCAATGCCCCGGCGGCTTTGATTGGAATTCTCAGGTAGAGCGTTTAAAGACGGTAATTGACCACGAAGTGGAAGCGCTGCAGATTGATCCCGGCCGCATTAGTATTACCGGCCTTTCCATGGGAGGCTTTGGCACCTGGGCCATGGGCATTCACTATCCCCGCTTTTTCAGTGCCATGGCACCGATCTGCGGCGGTGGGCTTTCCTGGCGCTGCGGCAACTTAAAAGAAATGCCCCTTTGGGCTTTCCACGGAGAGCGGGACGACGTGGTTCCCTTGCGCAATTCTTTAGAAATGGTGGATGCGGTTAACAAAGCAGGCGGCAACGCCAAATTAACCATTTTCCACACCCTTGGCCACAACTGCTGGGACGAAGCCTACAGCACCACCACAGTGTTGGATTGGCTACCGGCACAAGAGCGCACTGTATTTGATGGCCACAAAGGCGACGCAAATAACTGATAAGGACAAAGAGAGATGAAAAGAAAAACCATACTTTTAGGGAGCATTGCAGGCGCATTTTTAGTGCTGGCGGCAACCGCATTGATATTATTTTTTGCCAACAAATTTCATGTTGATGTGGAATTAAAGGGCGAGAAGACCATCACCCTGGAATACGGCACGGAATACACCGACGAGGGTGCCGATGCTTATTTGCGTGGCAACCTCTTTATGAAAGAGGGTAAGCCGGTTGAGGTTACCACCGAAAATACCGTTGACTCCAATAAAGTGGGCAGCTACACCGTCACATACACTGCACAGAAATGGAACCAAAGCGCCACCGGTATCCGCACCGTAGAGATCGTAGACACACAAGCCCCCACCATTGCTTTAAAGGGAGACGAAAAGGTTACCGTTACCCGAGGCAACAACTACGAAGATAAAGGCTGCACAGCCGAAGACGGCTACGACGGGAACTTGACCGATAAGATCAAGGTTACCGGCGAAGTGGACACCGCCAAGGTTGGTGAATACACCCTGACCTATGAAGTAAAAGACAGCAGCGGCAATACCGCCAAAACAGAGCGGGTGATTACCGTTAAGGCACCGGCGGTTAAAAAGCCCACCGTAACCGTTGTGGATAAAAACACTGTGACCCCGGGCAATAAGACCGTGTACCTTACCTTTGACGACGGCCCTGGACCCTACACCGCAAAGCTGCTGGATATTCTAAAAAAATACAATGTAAAAGCCACATTCTTTGTCACCAATAAACCCAACTATAACCACCTGATCAGCCGTATGGCAAAGGAAGGGCACGCAGTGGGCATTCACACCGCCAGCCATGATTATGAAAAGATCTACGCCAGCGAGGAAGCTTTTTTTGCCGATCAAAAGATCATGCAGAATATTATTACGGAACAGACCGGCTCTCCCACCAAGCTGATGCGCTTCCCCGGGGGCAGTTCCAATACCATCAGTAAATTCAACCCCGGTATTATGAGCCGCTTGGCAGTGGCGGTTACCGAAAAGGGAATGCGCTACTTCGACTGGAACGTTTCCAGCGGGGACGCCGGAGAAACCACCTCTACCCAGCAGGTAATCAAAAATATTAAAAACGGCATTTTGAGCACAGGTGTTGCCAATGTGCTGCAGCACGATATTAAAGGCTACAGCGTAAACGCTGTGGAAGAAGTAGTAAAATGGGGCCTTGCCAACGGCTACACCTTCAAGGCGTTGGACGAAACCAGCCCCACCTGCCACCATGGCATTAATAACTGATATGAAACTAAACAATATGGAAATAGCCGGTGCCATCTTTGATTTAGACGGCACATTGATTGATTCACAGCATGTATGGGACTATATTTGGCACGATTGGGGCACCATTGTATTAAAAAATCCTCAATTTAAAGCCGACCCGATTTTTGAGGTGGAACTTCATGTAATTCCCTTTGACGTGGCGCTTTCTATGATGAAGGAACATTACCACGTGCAAATTCCCTACGAGACATTGTATGCCCACTTCAAAAATTTAATCGATGATTTTTACCGCACCAAGGTATTCTTAAAGCCGGGCTCAAAGGAATTTTTGAAGTATCTTTACGATAACCATATTCCACTGTGTATTGCATCCGGTTCCAGCCGCAACTGGGTGGAAGATGCCATAAAGCTTTGCGGGATCGAAGAATATATCCCCCGCATTTTCACCTGTATGGAGATCGGAAAGGGAAAAACCGCTCCGGACATCTACCGACACGCCCTGGAATATCTGGGAACCCCCAAGGAATCCACCTGGGTGTTTGAAGATGCCTTTACTGCTTTGCAAACAGCCCATCACTTTGGGTTAAAAACCGTTGGCGTGTTTGATGCTGCAGAGCCTAGTCAGGCAGAATTAGAAAGAACTGCCGATCTTTATATTGCCCCGGGCGAAACAATCAGTAAATTGATCAACTAAAAAAATCGCAGGACCAAACGTCGAGTGTTGATCCTGCGATTTTTTATTTACTCATGGAATAAGCCAGTTGATCATCATTATATTGCTGGCCGGAGGGCTGCTCGCTCATAGCAAAATGCAGCTCGCCGCCCGCTTTAAGATCCCCATGCTTCAATGCAGTGGAAAGCACCTTTTCCCCATTCAGCATGATCTCTTGGGCGTAGACCTTTTCAGCACTGTTTTCGGGTGCGGAAACCGTGAGGATCTTTCCGTTATCCAGGTAGATCTTTGCACTTTTTACAGCAGGAGATCCCACCACATATTCATCGACACCGGGACAAACCGGGTAAAAGCCCAGTGCAGAGAACACATACCAGCCTGCCATAGAGCCATTATCCTCGTCTCCGGGGAATCCCTTCGGATCGGCCTTAAAGAGCTTGGCCATGGCCTTTCGCACCCAATATGCGGTACGATCCCGATCTCCCATGCAGCTAAAGATATAGGGCACATGGAAGGAGGGCTGATTGGAAAGTGCCAACTGACCGAATTCATCACCGATCAATCGCATTTCTGTCATTTCGTGGATCTCACGGTTATATCCCCAGGGGCGGAAATAGGGCGGTGTATCAAACAACTGCTGCATTTTATCCAAAAGTTTTTTCCTACCGCCAAGCAGATCGGCGTAGCCCTTGAAATCGTGATAAATACCAAACGAGCACTGCCAGGGTCCACCCTCAGTATAATCGCCGCCCCAATCGAATTGGGTAAAATCATCACGCATTTCGCCGCTGCTGTTTTTAGCACGGATAAAGCCGGTTTCCGCATCAAAGAGGTTGCGGTAATTCTGGGCATTCTTATTCATACGTGCAGCGGTCTCTTCATCGCCCAGGATCTCGGCGATCTTGGCAATACAGAAATCTCCATAGGCATAATCCAAGGTTTTGTTTACACTTTCGTGATATTGATTCGATACATAGCCCAATTTTTGGAAATCTGCCAAGCCGTCGCGCCCCACTGCCGGATCTTCGGAAACGTTATCGGCATGCTGCAGCAAGGACTCCAGCATATCATGCAAGGTATCCGGGTCGGTTACCACCTTTTTCACCGCCGCATCGGCAAACACTGCATCGATGGCGGTACCGGGCATGCAGTTAACAGCCGCAGGCGACATCCACCGAGGCAGCCAGCCACTCTCTCGGTAGAAGTTCAAAAAGCCCTCGCACATTTCGGCATACTTCTCGCCTAAAATTAAGGAATAGAGAGGGTAAACAGTTTTATATGTATCCCAGAATCCATTATCGGTATAAAGCACACCGTCGCAGATTTTTCCGTTGCCGGGGCTGAAGTGGCGCACCTTTCCGTCGGGACACAGTTCGTGGAACACCCGGGGAAACAGGAACATGCGATACAAGCAGCTATAGAAGGTATCCTTTACTGCATCCTCCGCTTCGATCTTAATTTTGGAAAGCAGTTCTTCCCACCGTTCTTCCCCTTTGTTCTTTAATGCTTCAAAAGCGGTCTCTCCCACTTCGTTTTGCAAGGTAAACTCTGCCACTTCCATGCTGATAAAGGAGGTGGCAAACCGGCATTCCACCTGATCCGGCATGCCGGAAAAGGCCAAATTAACCACATGATCTTCACAGATACTCTTTTCCCGATCCAAGGGGCAACCAAAGGAGAACACCCCGTACAAACGGAAGTTTTGGGGTATATTTTCGTTACAGAATGAACGGAATTGTGCACTAACGCACCGCACGATCCCCTGCTCCCAATCCACCTGGTAACAGGGGCCTTCCTCTTTTGCCAAAAGCTGCTCGCCAAAATTCAGCACAAAGCGGCGGGTGCGATCTCCGGGGAAGGCGGGATCTGTGTTCCAGGTGGAGCGCAAAATGCCACCCCGCAGAGTGGGAACCAATTCGGCGGTTACACCGTACCAATTCAAATAAATCTGCATATACGCCGGGGTGAATACCGCCGTTTTAATATCGTAGCTACTATTAGATCTATGGCCCTTTTCCTCCCCTGTCAGCGGTGTCATTAACACCTTGGCATAGTCCCCGATCCAAGGGCTGGGCTGGTGGGTAAGGCGAATGCCCAGGGCCCGCACATCGTTGGGGTGGAAAAACCAGCGAGCGTCACTACGGGTCTGCAGTGCAAAATGGTTCATACCAAAGGGCACTGCCACAAAGGGATTGGTATTACCGCAGGAACGCTCCGGCAAATTGTGGCTGCCCATCTTAATATTTACATGATCTAAACACTTCATCTCACGATCTCCGATCTTAAATATATTAAAAATATTATAACTGATCTTTGTTGAAAAATAAATCTACTTATTGGCAAGTTTATTCCCCGAACAACGGCGTGGAGAGGTAACGGTCACCGGTATCCGGCAACAAGACCACGATCTTTTTGCCCCGGTTTTCTTCCCTTTTTGCAAGTTCGATGGCAGCATGGAGCGCCGCCCCGGAGGAAATGCCCACTAAAATGCCCTCGTTCTTCCCGATCATACGCCCCGCCTCATAGGCCTGGTCGTTGGTTACGGGAATAATCTCATCATAGATCGTGGTATCCAGTACCGTTGGAATAAACCCGGCACCGATCCCCTGCAAGCCATGAGCCCCCGGCTTCTTGCCGGAGAGCACCGCAGAGGTCGCCGGCTCCACCGCAACTATACGCACAGTAGGTTTTTTCTCTTTCAGGTAAGCACCGGTGCCGCTGATGGTACCGCCGGTGCCCACACCTGCCACAAACAGATCCACTTCTCCTTGCGTATCTGCCCAGATCTCGGGACCGGTGGTTTCGTAATGCGCTTTCGGGTTTGCGGGATTTACAAACTGACCGGGGATAAAGCTACCGGGAATTTCCTTTGCCAAAGCCTCTGCTTTTTTAATAGCCCCGCTCATTCCTTGGGCACCCTCGGTAAGCACCAATTCTGCGCCATAAGCCTTCATCAACTGCCGCCGCTCCACCGACATGGTATCGGGCATTACGATAATGGTGCGATAACCCCGTGCCGCCGCCACCGCAGCCAGGCCGATGCCGGTGTTTCCGCTGGTGGGTTCTATGATCACCGATCCCGGCTTTAGCACGCCCGCCTTTTCGGCTTCGTTGATCATGGCCAGTGCCACCCGATCCTTTACCGAGCCTGCGGGATTGAAATATTCCAATTTAGCATAGAGCTTGGCACAAAGCGCCAATTCTTGCTCTAAATGTGTTAATTCCATTAAAGGTGTATTACCGATCAACTGATCAACAGATGTGTAAACAGCCACAGATACTTCCTCCTTAAATCCTTGAAAATATGATAGCATTCGGCTTTATATTTTGTCAATTATTAAAGTTCTTTCATTTGCATTTCTTAAAATACATGCTATAATTATTATAACAAATTGAAAGGATGAATTTCAATGGATAATTACAAAATGCAGTTGACCCCTGAACAACAAGCGATCCTGAACGGAGAAAAAGGGGAAACCCTGGCAAAGGTTATGAAAACGCTGGTGATGTACGGCGAGACCTTCGGTGCCACAAAAATGGTACCGGTGACCAGTGAAAAAGGACATTTGGTGACCAGCTTTGGTTTAAAAGCCATGAAGGCAGTTTATGAATTGATGGACCAGTTGATTGAAGCCGGGGCTGTTTCCGGGCAGAAATTCTCGGTGGATCCCAAACCCCTGGACCCCAATGTACCCGCAAATTTTTTGGAAAATTTTGTGTTTAAAAAGTTCATGTATACCGCCCAAGACAGTTACGATGCGCAACTGAAGAAACTGGGCTTGCTCAGCGACCAGGCTTACACCTGCGCCTGCTATTTAGACGAGGTGGGCAACACCCCAAAAAAGGGCGATGTACTCTCTTGGGCAGAGTCCAGCGCTGTGGTTTATGCCAACTCCGTACTGGGTGCCCGCTGCAACCGCAACTCCGGTATTATTGAGTTATTTGGTTCTATTGTAGGCTATGTTCCCTACTTTGGCCTGCTGACCGACGAAGGGCGTAAAGCCACCTGGATTATCGAGATCAAAACCACAAAGACCCCCGAAGCCCAGGTTTTGGGCTCTGCCATCGGCATGAAGGTAATGGAAGAGGTTCCCTATGTGAAAGGCCTGGATCAATGGATCGGCACCGAACTGAATGGCACTGCCAAAGCCTACTTAAAGGATTTCGGCGCCGCCTCTGCCTCCAACGGCGCAGTGGGGCTTTACCATATTGAAAATCTGACCCCCGAAGCAATTGAGCAGGGCGACGCCCTCATTGCAGAAGGCGCCAAGACCTATGTAATCGATGACGCAGAACTGGAGCGGGTAAAAAACAATTACCCGGTGATCTGGAAGGATCCCAATGCCAAGCCCAAGCTTTGCTTTATCGGCTGCCCTCACCTCACCTATGATCAGCTGGTGGAATGGACCGAAAATGTAGAAGCCAAGTTAAAAGAAAACGGCCGCACTAAAGTTGCTATTCCCACAGTGCTTACCACCCCGCCGGCAGTAAAAGAAAAATTTGAAGCCACCCCGTATGCGGCACGGCTGAAAGCCACCGGCGTGGTGCTCAGCTACATCTGCCCGCTGATGTATATGAACAATCCCCTGGCAGGCAAAAAGCCGGTGATCACCAATTCCAACAAACTGCGCACCTATACTACGGCAAGATATTATACCAACGCTGAGATCTTAGATTATATCACAAAGGGGGAAAAGTAAGATGAAACAGTTTAAAGGACGTGTTGTTGTACCCGGCACCTGCGAAGCAGAAGCACTGGTTTCCCACGGTGGATTGAACACCTTGGCATCTTTCCAAAAAGCACTGCAATTCGGCGATAAAAAAGCAACCTGCGGTGATCAAAACAACCCCGATCTTTACGGTAAAGAGATGGTAGATAAGGCCCTTTGCCTTCCCCAGACCATCGGGTCCACCACCGGCGGCATGGTGCTTTACTGCGCCACTACCATGGGCAGAAACCCTGCCTGCCTGCTTTTTTCCAAGCCTATTGACTCCCTGGCTGCCGCCGGCACCATCCTGGCGGATGTATGGACAGACCGCTCCATGCCCACTGTGGATTGCCTGGGTGAAGAATTTTTGGAAGCCGTTAAAACCGGCGACCGTATTAAAGTAGAAGAAAACGGCGTTGTGACAATTATATAACATAAAATAGGAAGTAAAAAATC
>JAZSRD010000050.1:0-11913 GCA_045538295.1 Eubacteriales bacterium | reverse complement strand
TTTGTTTTTTCTTGCCTCATCGCTTGTAATACGGCAGTATTACTGCGCTCTTCGGCTTCACCCCTCCGAAAAATTATTAATCTGTCAGGTCGCAGAGTTTCTCTTTGTCAACTTTTTTCGAAAGGTGAAGTATGAAATTTGCAGTAAGGCTGTCGCCTTACAAAAATGAACGCAAGCAAGGCGAGAAAAGGGGGGCAAGAGAAACCGTAACAGGTTCAACTCTTGTCACCCCATGAACCGGTTGTGCCTCTTTTGCATAAAATAAATTGAAATTATCATGTGAAGAGGGTACTGTTATGTTATTACATATGCTTTGGGTGATCGTATCTTTATTTGCGGTAATAGGGCTTTTGGAATGTATTTTAGGTATTTTGGAAATGTTGGCGCTGCGTCGTGCCTTTTCGGTTCAGCGGGCGACCTTTCGGGTAGAACTTTCCGGGGAGGAGCCGCATATGGAATATTTACTGAACACCTTATCCCTTATGACGGATCGGGTAGATGTGGGGGTTCAGGAAACGGTACTGGAGATCGTAGATCAAGGGCTTTGTGCAAAATCCCGCCGGGAGGTGGAGGAATATTGTAAAAAAAATCCATGGGTGCTGTTTACAGATTGATCTGTAAATGTTATAATTTAAAGGTATTAACTATATGTAAAAAGGAGGTGTCTGCCGTGGGCGAGGAAGAACAAATTGAAGGTACTGTGGAAGAAGTGATCTATGAAAACGAGAGCACCGGTTACCGGGTGTTTATGCTGGATTGCAACGGTACTGCCGTGGTAGCGGTGGGCACCTGCATCTCCATTTATCCCGGAGAATTGGTCAATGCGGTGGGCACCTGGAGCGAGCATGCCACATATGGGCGCCAGTTTGTGTGTGCCGAGATCGAAAAAAGCTTCCCCGGCGAACTGGAGGGGATCACCAAGTTTTTATTAAGCGGCGCAGTGAAGGGCATCGGCCCTGCCACCGCCCGCAAGATCGTGGAACGGTTTGGGGAAGATAGCTTTGATATTTTGGAGCACGAGCCCTTGCAACTCACCCAGATCAAGGGGATCACCAAAGAACGAGCCCAAAAATTATCGGATGCCTTCCGTGAAACGGTGGGCACCCGTGAAACGCTGATGACCTTGCACGAAATGGGGATCACCCCCAATTATGCAGTGAAGGTTGCCAGGGAATATGGAGCGCTTGCGCCGCAGATCGTGCAAGAAAACCCCTACCGTCTTTGGGAGGATATAGAGGGTTTCTCTTTCCAAAATGCTGATAATTTAGCCCTTTCCTGCGGGGTGCGTCCGGCAGATGAATTGCGGGTGGGTTATTGTGTAAAATATATATTGGCACACAATCTGCAAAACGGACACTGCTTTTTGCCCAAAGAAAAACTTCTGCCCTTGGGTGCTCAATATGTGGATGTATCGCTGGAAGAGGTGGAGATCGCCGTGGAAAATATGTGCGAACGCCATCAGTTGGAGCATGCGGTGATCAATGGCAGGGAAGTAATCTATCTTCCTAAATATTATAAAGCGGAAACCAAGTCTGCTGAAAAACTGAAATTGCTGATGCAGTTTGGCAGGCAGGAGATCCGCAATATCGACGATAAGATCAAAAAGAGCCAAAACAAACTGGGGATCTTTTATGAGTATGCCCAGGAGGAGGCTATCCGGGCGGCGGTGGAAAACCGGGTAATGGTGCTCACCGGCGGACCCGGTACCGGTAAAACCACCACCCTGCGGGGTATGATCGCCTTGTTTGAAGCGCTTAATTATCGGGTGGAACTTTGTGCTCCCACCGGGCGTGCCGCCAAACGTATGAGCCAGGTGTGCGAGCGCAAGGCGCAAACCATCCATCGGATGCTGGAGGTTCAGCCCGGTAGCGGCGCCTTTACCTATAATGGTTCTAATCCTTTAAAATGTGATGTGATGATCGTGGACGAAATGTCCATGGTGGACAGCCTGTTGTTTGAGGCGTTATTGGAAGCGCTGCCCTTGGGTTGTCGCTTGATCATGGTGGGGGATGCAGATCAGCTTCCCAGCGTAGGCGCCGGGAATGTGCTTTCCGATCTGGTGCGCAGCGGCGCTGTGCCCGTGGTGGCGTTAACCAAGATTTTCCGCCAGGCAAAAACCAGCATGATCATTACCACTGCCCATGAAATTAACGCCGGAGAAAGACCGGACTTGGAGAATAACGGGGATCTGTTCTTTATTCCCAAAAAAACACCCCAGGGCACCCTGGAGGCGGCAGTGGAGATGATCGTAAACCGAATTCCCCGCCGCTATGGTTGGGGGGTCATGGATGGATTGCAGGTGATCATTCCCACCCGCAAAACCCTTAACGGCACTATGCATTTGAACGAGGTGATCCGGGAGCGGGTAAATCCGGAGCAACCGGGGCGTAAAACGGTTCATTTTAGGGATCAACTGTTCCGGGAGGGGGACAAGGTGATGCAGATCCGCAACAATTACGATCTGCCGGTTACCACCGCCGAGGGAAAGGAAGAGGCGGGCGTATTCAACGGGGATATTGGTATTGTGCTGGAGATCCTCCCCCGCGATAAAAAGGTACGAGTTCAATTTGAGGATCGGGTGGCGACCTACGGTTATGAACAACTGGATGAATTGGAGCCGGCTTATGCCATTACCGTGCATAAGAGCCAGGGCAGTGAATTTGATGCTGTGGTACTGGTGCTGGGAGAGATGACACCCCTTCTCCAATACCGAAACCTGCTTTACACGGCGGTAACACGTGCCAAAAAACTTTTGGTGATCGTGGGCAGCCGCCAGGTGGTAGATCGCATGGTGGCAAATCACAAGCATACCAACCGCTATAGCGGCTTGCGTTTTTTGCTGCAATGAGTTTAAAAGATCTACTGTACCCGCCCCGATGCCCTTTCTGCGGCAAGATCATGGAGCGGGAAGAGCCTTGCACCGATTGCTTGAACCGCTCCACAGAACTCACGGCAACGGTTTGTAAGCGATGCGGTGCTTATCCGGAGGATTGCGGCTGCTTTCATCGGGATTATGCCTTTAGGCGAAATGTGGCGGCGTTTATTTATGCAGATGCGCCCCGCAACCTGTTGCTTCGTTTCAAATTGCGGAATAAGCCCCAATTGGTGCGGTTTATGAGCAATCGGATGTATCATCATATCGTTGCCCGGCTGGGCAACGATTATACCGCCGTGACCTTTGTGCCTCAATCTGTGCTGCGAGGGATCAAACGGGGATATTGCCCCACCCGTTCCTTGGCAGAGGAGATCGCACAGCGGATGAACCTGCCCTGCATATCCACCTTGAAGCGAAGGATCGGCAAACAGCAGAAAAATCTTTCGGGTGCACAGCGGTGGAGCAACGCCCAAAAGAATCATCTTTTACGTAAAGATACATCCGTAAGCGGGAAAATACTGTTGATCGACGATCTTTTTACCACCGGTGCCACCCTGAACGCCTGTGCTGCTTTATTGAAAAGGGCGGGGGCGGATACGGTGGACTGTGCCACTTTTGCCATCGATGTAAAAAAGAGTTGAATTTTCCATAAAACGTCAGTATAATAATAAGAAGAGGAATTAGAAAAATTTGGAGGATTAACATATATGTTAGGACATGATATCGGTATCGATCTGGGAACCGCTACGATCCTGGTTTATATCAAGGGTAAAGGGATCGTATTAAAAGAGCCCAGCGTGGTGGCTATTGATAAAACCCACAACAAGGTATTGGCTGTGGGAGAAGAGGCACGCCGTATGGTGGGTCGTACCCCCGGTAATATTGTGGCAGTGCGTCCTTTAAAGGATGGTGTGATCTCCGATTACGAGGTTACCGAAAAAATGATCAAATACTTTGTGAATAAAGCTGCCAAAAACTCCTATTTTAAACCCCGTGTTATTATCTGCGTACCCTCCGGTGTTACCGAAGTGGAAGAAATGGCGGTGGAAGAGGCAGCCAAGAATGCAGGGGCAAAGTTTGTGTCGCTGATTGAGGAGCCGAAGGCGGCCGCCATTGGCGCCGGGCTGGATATTATGAAGCCCAACGGCAATATCGTGGTAGATGTGGGCGGCGGCACAGCAGATATTGCAGTGCTTTCTTTGGGGGATGTGGTGCTTTCCGATTCGGTGAAGATGGCAGGCGATAAATTCGATGAGTCTATTGTGCGCTACCTGAAGAAAAAATATAATCTGTTGGTGGGTGAACGCACCGCAGAGGCTATTAAGATGGAGATCGGTTGTGTTTATCCCCAGGCAGAGGTACAAACGATGGTGATCAAGGGCCGCAGCCTTACCACCGGCTTGCCCCAGTCCATTGAGATCCGTTCCGATGAGATCATGGAGCCCTTGCAGGAGTGTGCGATGACCATTGTTGAGGTGCTGCATAATGTGCTGGAGCGTACTCCCCCTGAACTGGTGGGCGATATTTACCAAAACGGCATTTGCATGACCGGCGGCGGTGCGTTGATCAAGGGTTTTGATAAACTGATTTCACAAAAGATCGGCATCAACGCTTATGTGGCAGAGGATGCAGTTTCCTGCGTTGCCATTGGTACCGGTAAAGCACTGGACTTTTTGGACAAACTGGAAAGTGCCGGCAGAGGCTCCAAACGATTTGGAAATTATTAAAAAAGGCACAGAGCACGGAAAAATAAATAGACTGTGCCGATATAAAAGTTAAAACAGGAGAAAGGATTGTTGCCTTTCTCTTTGTTTTTTTATAAGAAAAAATTCCGCCTAAGAAGGCGGAATTTGTTTGAAAATTTTCTGTTTTCCGTCGATCCGCTCTCTACCGTACCGGTGTACGCCTACGAGAACGGATCGACGAAATCTACACTCTTTTTAAATAATTTCCCGGTCTAATTTAAACTTTTTTAATCACCTTGACATCCCCGGGGGTATTTTATATAATTTTCAATAGGAAAGGATGGTTTGTGTTATGGATCCGAAATACGAAGCATTATTCACGCCGTGGAAGATCGGCAATGTGGAAATTAAGAACAGAATTGTAATGTGCCCCATGGGCGGAACCTCTTTGTTTGGCTGGATGGAGCACACCGGCAACCATTTTGATAAAGAGGCTGCCAAGTTTTTTATTGAAAAGGCAAAAAACAACGTAGGCTTGATCATTCCCGGTATTGCACCCATTAAAAGTACCTTTATGAATCAATGGCTGTATCAGAACGAAAAAATGTTTGATGAGTTGAAGGTATTTATGGACGAGATCCATCAATACGGCGCCAAGCTTTTTGTGCAGATCACTGCCGGTATGGGGCGCTCCTGGGCGATCCCCACCCCCTTGGTAATGCTGCATAATATGCCGGTGGTGCGGGATATTATTAAACCCATTATCAACATTCCGTATCAAAGCGCCAGCCCAAGTGAACTGCCCTCCCGCTGGTCGGATAAGGTGACCACCCGGGCAATGACGGTAAAGGAGATCCATGAGATCGTGGATGCCTTTGCCAAAACCGCCGCACTGTGCAAAAAAGCCGGGGTAGACGGGGTAGAGGTGCACGCTGTGCATGAGGGTTATCTCTTGGATCAGTTTACCCTGGAATATACCAATAAACGTACCGATGAATACGGCGGCTCCTTTGAGAACCGCTACCGTTTTGCTACCGACATTGTAAAGGCGATCAAGGCCGCTTGCGGCGAGGATTATCCTGTTTCTTTGCGTTATTCGGTACAATCTAAAGTGAAAGATTTCCGTGTGGGCGCTGTGCCCGGCGAAGAATATACCGAGATCGGCCGTGATATGGCAGAGAGTGAAAAGGCCGCCAAGTATTTACAGGATGCCGGTTACGACATGCTTAATGCCGATAACGGTACATATGACTCCTGGTATTGGGCGCATCCTCCCATGTATATGCCCCAAAACTGCAACCTGGAGGATGTGGCGCATATTAAAAAATTTGTGGACATCCCCGTGGTTTGCGCCGGCAGAATGGAACCGGATGTGGGCGCTAAAGCGGTGGCAGAGGGCTTGATCGACGGTGTGGGCGTTGCCCGCCAATTCCTTGCGGATGAAGAGTGGATCACCAAGCTTCTGGAGGATCGGCTGGAGGATATTCGCCCTTGTATCTGCTGCCATAATGCCTGCTTCAATATGGCGCACTATAAGGGTGTAGCCAATGCCCAATCGATCTATGATGCCAGCCATATTGCCCGCTGTGCCCTGGATCCCCGGGTGATGCAGTCGGATAAATATAAGCTGATCCCTGCCAAGAAGAAAAAGAAGATCGCAGTGATCGGCGGCGGTATCGGCGGCATGGAGGCGGCTATCGTTTGCGCCAAGCGTGGTCACGAAGTGGAACTCTATGAAAAGACCGATAAATTGGGTGGCGTATTTATTGCTGCTGCCGCTCCCTCCTATAAAGAAAAGGATCGTGATCTGATTGCGTGGTATAATCGGGAGATCCAAAAACACCCCATTAAAATTCATTTGAATACCGAAGTAAAGGACGTGGCTTCTTTAGGTGCCGACGAAGTGATCGTGGCAACCGGCGCTGTGGCAAACAAACTGCCGGTGAAAGGTGCCGAGCATGGCATTGAAGCCATTGATTATTTGCTGGGTAATAAAACAGTAGGAGAGAACGTGGTAATCATCGGCGGTGGACTCACCGGCTGTGAGATCGCTTATGAACTGTATCTCCAGGGCAAAAAGCCCACGGTGGTTGAAATGAAGCAGGACCTGATCGTATCCGATAAGATCTGCCTTGCCAACACCAGCTATCTGCGTGATTTCTTTAATGCCAATAAGGTTCCGGTTCATTTGGAGAGCCGCACCACCGAAATTCGGGAAAACGGTGTTACCGTTACCGATAAAGAGGGGAATACCTTTGACATTGAGGCCGATAACGTGATCCTTTCAGTGGGTTATCATCCCGCACCCGTTGCCAAGGGGCGCCATATCCATATCGTGGGCGATGCCCATAAGGTGGGAAGCCTGCGCACCGTTATCTGGCAGGCATGGGACGTGGCAATGAAACTGTAAATGAATAGAAAAGAGGTTGCATAAGCAACCTCTTTTTTTGCGAAACCAATGAATAATATTCATAAATTTGTGAATAAAATGTTCTTCGGCGCCCCATTGTTCTCAATTTATACAAAAGAAGTCATTATTTATTATTATAGGTTGTATAGAATTGAAAAAAATGTAAAAAGGGGTTGCAATATAATAGGGGATGTGTTAGAATTTATTCATTAATTTTTGAATTTTATTCAATCGGAGGAAAATAAAATGAATAAAGAGAATATTAAAAAAGTTGTACTGGCTTATTCCGGTGGTTTGGATACCTCCATTATCATTCCTTGGCTGAAAGAAAATTACAATAATTGCGAAGTAATTGCCGTTTCCGGTAATGTGGGTCAGGCTGATGAACTGGACGGGTTAGAAGAGAAGGCATTAAAGACCGGTGCTTCTAAACTGTACATTGAAGATCTGACTGAGGAGTTTGTAAACGATTTTGTATTTCCTGCTGTGAAGGCCGGCGCTGTTTATGAAAATTACCTGCTGGGCACCTCTCTGGCTCGTCCCATTATTGCAAAGCGTCTGGCAGAGATCGCTATTGCCGAGGGTGCCGATGCCATTTGCCACGGCTGTACCGGTAAGGGCAACGATCAGGTTCGTTTCGAGCTGGCAATCAAAGCCTTTGCCCCCGATATGCCCATCATTGCTCCCTGGCGGGAGTGGGATATTAAATCCCGGGAAGAGGAGATCGCCTATGCAGAGGCGCACAACGTGCCCCTGAAGATCAATCGGGAAACCAATTATTCCAAGGATAAGAACATGTGGCATCTTTCCCATGAGGGCTTGGATCTGGAGGATCCTGCCAATGAGCCCATGTACAATAAACCCGGCTTTTTGGAGATGGGCGTTTCTCCCGAGATGGCGCCCGACGAAGCCACCTATGTAACCATCCACTTTGAAAAGGGTATTCCCACCGCCATCGACGGTAAGGAAATGAACGGTGTGGATCTGATCTGGAAGCTCAACGAGCTGGGCGGTAAAAACGGTATCGGTCTGCTGGACATTGTAGAGAACCGTTTGGTTGGCATGAAGTGCCGTGGTGTGTATGAAACCCCCGGCGGCACCATCCTTTATAAGGCACACGAGATCCTGGAGACCCTGTGCCTGGATAAAGCAACCTCTCACTATAAAGCACTGGTAGCACAGAAATTTGCCGAGATCATCTACGACGGTCAGTGGTTCTCGCCCTTGACCAAAGCCATATGCGCTTTTGTGGACAGCACCCAGGAAACGGTTACCGGCGATGTGAAACTGAAGCTGTATAAGGGCAACATGATTTTGGCAAGCGTTACCTCTCCCTATTCTCTCTACGATCCCGAGATCGCAACCTTCGATGAGGATAACGTTTATAATCAGGCAGATTCCGCCGGCTTTATCAACCTGTTTGGTCTGCCCATCAAAGTAAACGCTAAAATGCGGAAGAAAAACGGTTTGGAGTTATAAGAAAGATGGAAAAAATGTGGGCCGGTCGGTTCCAAAAGGAACTGGATCGGGAGGCAGATGATTTTAATTCATCCATTCATTTTGACAGCCGGATGTTCCGGCAGGATATTGAGGGCTCGGTAGCCCATGCCACCATGCTGGCAAAGCAGGGGATCATTACCGAGGCAGAGGGCGCCGAGATCATTGCGGCGCTGGGCGGCATTTTAGAGGATCTGGAATCCGGTGCGTTGGCCATTGATATGGAAGCAGAGGATATTCACATGTTTGTGGAATCGGTGCTGACCAAGCGGATCGGGGATCTGGGCAAAAAACTGCATACCGCCCGCAGCCGTAACGATCAGGTGGCGGTGGATATTCGCCTTTACCTGCGGGATGAAACCAAGGAAATCATCGGTCTGATCAAGGATTTGCTGGCGGCGGTATTGGAGCAGGCAAAAAAACATGCCGATACCATTATGCCCGGCTACACCCATTTACAAAGAGCCCAGCCCATTACCTTTGGCCATCACCTATTGGCTTACTGTATGATGTTGATTCGGGATTGCGGACGGCTGGAGGATGCGGTAAAGCGGATGAACCAAAATCCCTTGGGCTCCTGCGCCCTGGCGGGCACCACCTATGAAACCGACCGTGCCGAAACCTCCCGCTTGCTGGGTTTTGACGGCTACACCCTCAACAGTATCGACGGAGTTTCCGACCGGGATTTCTGCCTGGAACTGATGAGCGCTTATGCCATAATCATGATGCATTTATCCCGTTTTTCCGAGGAAGTGATCTTATGGTCTTCCTGGGAATTTAAATTTGTGGAACTGGACGATAGTTATACCACCGGCTCCAGCATCATGCCCCAAAAGAAAAACCCCGACATGGCAGAACTGGTGCGGGGCAAAACAGGCAGGGTTTACGGCGACCTGGTGGCACTGCTCACCACCCTCAAAGGCTTACCCCTTGCCTATAATAAGGATATGCAGGAGGATAAAGAAGCCATCTTCGACAGTGTGGACACGGTGAAAAAGTGCCTAAAGATCTTTGCGCCCATGATCCGCACCATGCGTGCCATCCCCGAAAATATGTATGCTGCTGCCGGCAAGGGCTTTATCAACGCTACCGACCTGGCAGATTATTTGGTTAAGAAGGGGCTGCCCTTCCGTACCGCTTATAAGATCGTGGGACAAACGGTAGCAAAGGCAATCCAAGAGAAAAAGGTACTGGATGATCTCTCTTTGGAAACTTTAAAAGAATTTTCCCCTCTCTTTGAAGAGGATGTATACCATGAAATCTCCTTGGAAACCTGCGTTTCCAAGCGGATCTCTGCCGGCGGCACCGGCCCCGATTCGGTGGCGGCACAGATCATTTATGCAGAGGAGTTCCTAAAATGAAAAAGGTATTCATAGACGGCAGCGCCGGTACCACCGGACTTCGGATCCGAGAGCGGCTGGAAAAGCGTAAGGATATTGAACTGCTGACCCTTCCGGAGGAGAGCCGTAAGGATCCCGCCGCTCGGAAAGAAATGCTGAATCGGGCAGATATTGCCTTTTTGTGCCTGCCCGACGATGCGGCACGGGAAGCGGTGGCAATGATCGAAAATCCAAACACTGTGGTGCTGGATACGTCTACCGCTCACCGCACCAATCCGAATTGGTGCTATGGTTTTCCGGAACTTTCTCCGGAGCGGTGGGAGCAGGTGAAAAATGTAAAACGGATCGCCGTGCCCGGGTGCCATGCCAGTGGCTTTATCGCCCTGGTGGCACCGTTGGTAAAGGCAGGGGCTCTGCCTAAAGACGCATGGCTTACCTGCCATTCCATTACCGGCTATAGCGGCGGGGGAAAACAGATGATCGCCCAGTATGAGGATGATGAGTTGGACCCCCTCCTTTCGGCACCCCGGCAATATGCCTTGGGGCAAATGCATAAGCATCTACCCGAAATGAAAGCCATCACCGGCATTGACCATGAGCCGATTTTCTGCCCCATTGTTTCTAATTTTTACAGCGGTATGGCGGTTACGGTACCCCTTTTCCGCACCCAATTAAACGAGGGGTTTGGACCGGAAGAATTAAAGGCGATTTATCGCAAGCAATACCAGGGACCTCTGGTGGTGTGGAGCGATACCCCGGACGATGACGGCTTTTATTCCGCCGAAGCCTTTGGGGAAAGCGACAAAATGGAAATTACCGTGCAAGGCAACGAAGAGCGGATCTTATTGATGGCACGCTACAATAATCTGGGCAAGGGCGCATCCGGCGCCGCATTGGAATGCATGAACCTGGTGTTGGGAGATGCACCGGATCAAAATTTAGAATAAATACAGAGCAATTAAGAATTAAGTGAGGTAGAGTATGGAGTTTGTAAAGGGAGGCGTAACTGCTCCCCACGGTTTTTTGGCCGGGGGAATTCATTGCGGAATCCGAAAGAATAAAACCAAAAAGGATCTGGCACTGATCTTTAGCCGTGTGCCTGCCAAGGCGGCCGCAGTATACACCACCAATTTGGTAAAGGGTGCACCGCTTACCGTGACCAAGGAGCATTTAAAGAACGGTATTGCCCAGGCGATCATCTGCAACAGCGGCAACGCCAACACCTGCAATGCCAATGGGATTGAGGTGGCAGAAGAGATGAGCCGGCTGGTGGGCTCCGCCATGAACCTTTCGCCCAAAGACGTGGTGGTGGCATCCACCGGCGTGATCGGTCAGCCTTTGGATATTACTCCCATTGCCTCCAATATGGAAAAACTGACCCACAGCCTGAGCCCCACCCATGGGCGGGCTGCTGCAGAGGCGATCATGACCACCGATACCAAGGTAAAAGAGATCGCCGTTCGGTTTACGGTGAACGGCAAGGTTTGTACCATCGGCGGTATTGCCAAGGGAAGCGGAATGATCCATCCCAATATGGCAACCATGCTGGTATTCTTGACCACCGACTGTGCCATCAGTGGAGAAATGCTGCAAAAGGCACTTTCCAGCGATGTGCAGAATACTTTTAACATGACCAGTGTAGATGGAGATACCTCCACCAATGATATGGTAGTGATCCTGGCAAACGGCCGGGCAGGAAACCCGGAGATTACCAAAGAGGGGCATGCCTTTGAAACCTTTATGAAAGCATTGAACACGGTAACGGTTCAGCTTTGCCGCTGGATCGCCGCCGATGGAGAGGGTGCAACCAAATTGCTGGAATGTAAAGTGACCGGCGCATCCGATCTGCAGATTGCCAAAACGGTAGCAAAGAGCGTGATCTGTTCCTCCCTGACCAAGGCCGCCATGTTCGGTGCCGATGCCAACTGGGGGCGGATCCTTTGTGCCATCGGCTACAGCGGAGCGGCGGTGGATGTGAACAAGGTGGAAGTGAAATTCGCCTCGGCCAAGGGAGAGATCCTGGTTTGTGAGCAGGGCTCCGGTGTTGATTTTTCCGAGGAACTTGCTAAAAAGATCCTGCTGGAAAAGGAGATCGAGATCCTGATC
>JAZSRD010000057.1:0-2052 GCA_045538295.1 Eubacteriales bacterium | reverse complement strand
GGGGGGATAGGCTTCTGTTACCTGTTTTTCAATGGAAACCAGATCCAGTTTGTCTTGGGGGGCGTCTTTTCCAACCAAATTGTTAAAGGAACCCCGATGTGCAAAGGGGCCGCTGGTAAATACCGGAGAGGAGAGCACTGCTGCGTTGGGCTTGCAAAGTTCACAATCTCCAAAGGCTTCTTTGGAAAAAACTGCATTCCAAAAAGCTCCGGCAGAGGCTGCCAAATGCCCACCGGCAGAAAAGCCGGAAATAGCGATCTTATCGGGATCAATATTCCATTCTTCGGCATTCTCCCGCACAGTTTTTATGGCAGTAAGCGCTTCCAATACACAGCGGGGGAAGGCGGCATCTTCGCCAACAGAATAATTCACAACAAAAGATGCCATATCAGCTGCTACATATTGCAGAGCAATGGGCTCCGCTTCCCGGTCGGAACGCATGCTATAGCCGCCGCCGGGGCAGATCACCATGGCGGGGCGCTTGCGCCCTTTAGAAAATTCATCAAAATTAGAGGGGAGATAGCAGGTCATGGTTGCTCGATGCCCACCGCCTAATTGCAGTTTGTCATAATCCAGTTTCAAATCTATTTCAAAATATCTCATAATCCATCTCCTTATTGATTACGTGCTTTTAACCGTTGCTCCATTTCCCGGTTTGCTTCTTTTTTGGCAATAGTTTCCCGTTTGTCGTAGTTCTTTTTACCCCGGCAAAGTCCTAATTCAACTTTAAGTTTAGCCCCGCTAAAGTATAAAGAAAGGGGGATCAGGGTTAGCCCATCCTGCTTGGTTTTGCCAAAAAGTGTCATGATCTCCCGCTTGTGCAACAAGAGTTTTTTCAGCCGCAGGGGATCCCGATTGAAAATGTTACCCTTTTCATATGGGGAGATGTGCATACCACGCACAAAAACCTCACCGTCTTTAAATTCACAGTAACTATCCTTTAAATTCACATTCCCTTGACGGATGGATTTGATCTCCGTGCCGTAAAGAACGATGCCTGCTTCATAAGTGGAAAGCACAAAATAATCGAAGGTTGCTTTTTTGTTTCGGGCTATATATTTTTTGTCGTTGTGTTTCATTGTCAACCTCCTTTTTATTAACTTATAATAACATATTCTGAAAAAAAGTAAAGGATTTTATGAAACTTTTGTTTGCCAAAATTCGATTAATGTTGTATAATATACATATAAGATAGTGTTTTGCGTACTAAGTAGGAAGGTTAGGTAAAAAATGTTCAATGTCGGAGATCGGGTTGTTTACCCCATGCACGGTGCCGGGTTTATTGAAGGCATCGTGTTACAAACGATCGGCGGCCAGCCAAAAGAATACTATGATATTTGCATCCACGGCGGAAAGATCCGTCTAAAATTACCGGTAGCGAATGCCGGTGCCATTGGTCTGCGCTCTGTAATCGAGCAACCGCAAGCAATGGAATTGTTGGAATATTTTCGAAATTTAGAAATTGATGTTTCTATGCCCTGGGGCAAGCGATATAAAGAAAATATGGAGCGGCTAAAAACCGGCGATGCCCGGGAAGTGGCAGAGGTGGTTAAAACGTTGATGTTGCGGGATCGTATGGTAGGTCTTTCTACCGGGGATCGGCAGGTTATGGTTATGGCTAAAAATATATTCTGCTCCGAACTTTCTTTGGCATTAGAGCAGGAGATCAGCCAACTGCAAAATAATTTACAAGAGATCATAGACGAAATAATAGGCTGAAACACGGGTTTTCAGCCTATTTTATCAGGAGGGTCTATATATGTCTGTTTATAAAACTGCAGCAGTACTTGCATGTGCGGGAAATGGTAGCCGTATGGGCCAAAGTTGTCCCGACAAACTGTTGTTAAAGGTGTGCGGGCTTCCCGTTGCAGCCCACACCCTGCGTGCTTATGACCAAACCGAGGGGGTCGATCTGTTGGTGATCGTTACCCAGGCGGAGCTTGTGCCGGTATATCAGGCATTTAAAACAGAATATGGACTCCAAAAGGAATTGTTGGTTACTGTTGGCGGCACCACTCGTATGGAATCGGTGTTAAAAGGTGTGTCGGCAGT
>JAZSRD010000011.1:0-4421 GCA_045538295.1 Eubacteriales bacterium | reverse complement strand
GTCGCTTGTGCGACAGTTGGGGCGCCTTTTGGGGGTGTTTGGAAAAAGATTATGTCTTGATTTCTGCAGGGTTCTATTATATAATTATTATATATATGATCTTAAAGGAGATAGAAAAATGGCAGATAAAAAGGATGCATTGGCGAAAGCGCTGGAGCAGATCGAAAAGCAGTTCGGCGCAGGCGCAGTAATGAAGCTGGGCGATAATACCCATATGAATGTGGGGGTAATTCCCACCGGATCTTTGGCATTGGATTTAGCACTGGGAATCGGCGGTGTGCCCAAGGGCCGTATTGTGGAGATCTATGGGCCGGAATCCTCCGGTAAAACCACCGTTGCTTTACATATTGCCGCCGAAGCGCAAAAGGCAGGGGGCATGGTTGCCTTTATTGATGCAGAGCACGCACTGGATCCCGATTATGCTGCCGCTTTGGGGGTAGATGTGGATAACCTGCTGGTTTCCCAGCCGGACTACGGCGAGCAGGCGTTGGAGATCACCGAACAGTTGGTGCGCTCCGGTGCCATCGACCTGGTGGTGGTAGACTCTGTTGCCGCCTTGGTGCCCCGCACCGAGATCGAGGGGGAGATGGGCGATGCCCACGTGGGCTTGCAGGCACGCCTGATGAGCCAGGCTTTGCGGAAACTCACCGGCGTACTTGCCAAAACCAACTGTGTGGCTATCTTTATCAACCAGTTGCGGGATAAGGTGGGCGTATTCTACGGTAGCAGTGAAACCACTACCGGCGGCCGTGCCCTGAAGTTCTACTCTTCCGTGCGGATCGACGTGCGCCGCACCGAGTCCCTGAAAGTGGGCGGCGAGGTGATCGGTAACGCAACCAAGTGTAAGATCGTAAAGAATAAGGTGGCACCTCCCTTTAAGACCGCCACTTTCGATATTATGTACGGCGAGGGCATCTCCAAAGAGGGCGAACTTTTGGATCTGGGCGAAAAGTTGAAGTTTGTGAAAAAGAGCGGCGCCTGGTTCTCTTATATGGACACCCGTATCGGTCAGGGCAGAGATAACGCCAAGCAGTTCCTGCGGGAGAATTTAGATATTGCCGCCGAGCTGGAAAAGAACATTCGGGATAACTTTGAGAAATTGCAAGAGATGGATAGCAAGGTATCCAAGCCTAAGAAGGCTGCGGCTCCCGCCGCTGCCGCCGCTCCTGCAGCCGCCGAAGCACCTGCCGCACCGGCAGTTTCGTTAGACGTATCGGCAGATGACTTTGAATAAGCCGGTCATTACCGCCATTTTACCCAACCCGGAAAATCCTGCCAAGCGGGATATATTTGTGGATGGGGCATTTTACATTACCCTGCCCCTGGATCTGCTGTTTTTGCAGGATCTCGGCGTGGGGGATCCCTTTGGGGAGGAAGAGGTAGAGGCGCTCACCTTTGCCGCCCAATTAATTCCTGCCAAAGAAAAGGCGTACCAATATTTGGGCTACGGCGACTTGAGCCGTAAAAAACTGCTGGAAAAACTCACCCGCTACGGCATAGAGCCCGCCGTGGCAGAGGCCGCCTGCAACTATATGGAGGAGCAGGGCTTTATTGATGATCAACGGCTGGCGCACCGCTTGGCGGTGCGCTTTGCCCAGTCTAAACGGTGGGGCCCCCGGCGGATCCTGCCGGAGCTTCTGCAGAGGGGTATTCCCTTGGAGCAGGCAAAGGATGCGGTGGCAGAGATGGAGGTCGACTACACCCAATCGGTGCAGTATTACCTGGATACCAAGTACCGCAATTATAATTTGACCGACCGCAAGGAACTGCAAAAGGTGACCCAAGGGCTTCAGCGGCTGGGCTTTGATTTCGACGATATACGGAGTGTAATAAATAACTACGATGATTAAAGTGGGCTTTATCGGGCTGGGGTGTGAAAAAAACACCGTAAATACCGAAAAAATGATTGCCGCCTGCCGGGCAAAGGGCTTTCAGCTGGTAACTGAGCTGGAGGACACCCAGGTGGTGGTGATCAATACCTGCGGATTTATAGAAAGCGCCAAGCAAGAGGCGTTGGAAACCATTTTTGAAGTGGCGCAGTTAAAGGCAGAGGGCAAGGTGCAAAAGATCATTGCCGCCGGCTGCCTGGTGGAGCGTTACCAAAAAGAGATCGCCGCCGAGATCCCCGAGGTGGACGGCTTTTTAGGGGTCGGCTCCTTTCAGCGGATCGCCGATGCCGTGGAAGCGGTATTGGCAGGGGAGCGGGTGGAATGGTACGAGAGCAACGAGAACCTCCAGCTGGAGGGGGAGCGGGTGCTCACCACCCCGCCGGAAACGGCGTACCTGAAGATCGCCGACGGTTGCAACAACCGTTGTGCCTATTGCTGTATCCCTGCCATTCGGGGTCCTTACCGCAGCCGAACCATGGAAAATATCGTGGCAGAGGCTAAAAAACTCATTGCCGGCGGGTGCAAGGAACTGATCTTAATTGCCCAAGACACTACCAATTACGGCATCGATCTTTACGGGGAGCGGAAACTGCCGGAGCTGATCCGTGAAATTTTAAAAATCGAAGGTCTTTGCTGGCTGCGGCTGTTGTATCTTTACCCGGATAAGATCGGCAAAGAATTGGTGGAACTGTTTGCCACCGAAGAAAAACTGATCCCCTATATCGAAATGCCCATTCAACATGGGGTGGGCTCGGTGCTCCGGCGGATGAACCGCCCGGGCAACGAAGAAACTTTGCTCAAAACCATTGCCGACCTGCGTAAAAACATCCCCGGCGTGGTGCTCCGCACCACTCTGATCGTGGGATTTCCCGGGGAAACGGAAGAAGAATTCGAGGGACTTTGCAATTTTGTGAAAGCCGCCAAATTCGATAAATTGGGCGTGTTCTGCTATTCCCGGGAGGAGGGCACCCCCGCCTACGATATGCCGGAGCAGATCCCTGAGGAAGTAAAGGAGCGGCGCCGGGACGTGCTGGAAACCATCCAGGCAGATGTGGTGGAGGCAAAACAGCAAGCCCTTGTGGGCAAGACCCTTACCGTGCTGGCAGAGGGCTACGATCGGTTTGGGGAATGCTGGTACGGCAGAAGCTATATGGAAGCGCCGGACATCGACGGCAAGATCTTTTTCACCGGCGAGGGCAGTATTGTGCCCGGCACCTTTGTGCAGGTGACGGTGGAAGATACCATGGATTTTGATTTGATCGGAAGGTGTGTAGAATGAATTTACCCAACAAATTAACCCTGCTTCGGGTGATTATGATCCCCGCATTTCTCATTGTGATGTTGGTGGTTCCTTACCCGGTGGGTCCCCTGGTGGGCGCCGCCATCTATGCCTTGGCATCTGCCACCGATGCTCTGGACGGCAACCTGGCAAGAAAATATAATCAAGTGACCGATTTCGGCAAGTTTTTGGATCCTCTGGCAGATAAAATGCTGGTGATCACTGCCCTGGTGATCTTGCAGCATATGGGGCTGATCCACCCGGTGCTCACGGTGATCATTATTGCCCGGGAGCTAATGGTAACCTCGGTGCGGCTGGTGGCCGCCTCTGCAGGCAAGGTGATCGCCGCCGGCTGGTGGGGTAAGGCAAAAACCGTTACCCAGATGATCGCTACCCTGCTTTTGATGGTGGAGCCGGTGTTACTGGGAGAGGTGGAATATGGCTGGAACCTGCCCCTGCTTTGCGGCAGTTCTGTTGCAACCACCGCCGTGATCGGCACCGTGCTGATCTATGTTGCCACCCTCTTGACCATTATCTCCGGCGCAGAGTATTTAGTGAAAAACTGGAAATATGTGGATTATAGGAAATAATCTAAAATTGTACTAAAGAGAAAACACCGTGATTTCAAAAATGGAAATCACGGTGTTTTTAATCGTGGCGAAATCCGCAATGGGATCCCATTGCTTCAAAGGTACAAATAATTTCTTCTATTTTATCAATGCAATCTTCGTCGCCATATGATTCGTTTTCTAATATATCGTGAATTTGTTTTAAGGCTTGATAACTTTTCATTTCGATGTATTCCTTGGGATCAATCTCTAATTCAGGAATTGAAACCTGAATTTTTCTGCGTTCCAATAAACGCATTAGCATTTCGTTATATAATTCCATAAAATCACCTCACAGACTGATTTTAACCTAAAACAGGTTAAAAGTAAATGTTTCTTTTGCTTTTAGATACTATAGTATTAAAAAACAAAGAAAGTAAGGTTGTTATGTATAAACGAATTCGGGATTTAAGAGAAGATCACGATCTAAAACAAAAAGAGGTTGCCAAAGAACTGGGAATGTCCCAAACCGGGTATTCCAAATATGAAACCGGGGAAAACGATATTCCCACGGCAGTGTTGATCCGTCTTGCAGATTTTTACCATACATCCACCGATTATTTGCTGGGCAGAACCGATGTGAAAGATCCTTATAAATAAAAACTCCGCTGTGAAACAGCGGAGTTTTTTAATGATATATTTTGC
>JAZSRD010000046.1:0-2485 GCA_045538295.1 Eubacteriales bacterium | reverse complement strand
AGTTTACGTTGAAGATTTTGGGAGCATGGGGAATCTTTTTGCCCATCTCGATCCAGTGTGCGAAATAGTCGCCCATGTTGTAGCCGCAGAAGGGCAGCATAGCCATGGGATCACGGCGAACCACACCCACAGCGCCGGCAGCGGCGGCGGTGGGTTCGGAAGCCATGATGGAGCCTACGAACACGCCGTGGTTTCAGTGGAAGGACTGATATACCAGAGGAGCGGTCTTGGCACGGCGGCCGCCGAATACGATAGCATCGATGGGTACACCGTTGGGATTATTGAATTCCTTGGAGATGCAGGGGCAGTTCTCGGCGGGAGCAGTAAAGCGGCTGTTGGGGTGAGCAGCACAGGTGCTCTTGTCGGCCTTGTTGAACTTGGCAGGATCCCAGGGATCGCCCTTCCAGTCGATGGCGTTTTGGGGCAGATCCTTATTCAGGCCTTCCCACCAAACGTTGTTATCGGCAGTATGGCAAACATTGGTGAAGATGGTGTTCTTCATGGTGGAAGCCAAAGCATTGGGGTTGGATTTTTCGTTGGTGCCGGGAGCCACGCCGAAGAAGCCGTTTTCGGGGTTCATGGCATAGAGGCGGCCGTCCTCGCCCACACGGAGCCAGGAAATATCGTCGCCTACGCACCATACTTTATAACCCTTGGAAGCATACAGTTCGGGGGGGATCAGCATGGCCAGGTTGGTCTTACCGCAGGCAGAGGGGAAAGCGGCGCAGATATAGCGTACTTCACCCTGGGGATTTTCAACGCCCAGGATCAGCATATGCTCTGCCATCCAGCCCTCGTTTTTACCCAGGTAGGAAGCAATACGCAGTGCAAAGCACTTTTTGCCCAGCAGTACGTTGCCGCCGTAACCGGAGTTTACGGACATGATGGTGTTGTCTTCGGGGAAGTGCATAATATATTTCTTGGAAGCATCCATTTGAGGTCTGGAGTGCAGGCCCCTCACGAACTCGCCATCGCCCAAGGTTTCCAGAACCTTTGCGCCGATACGGGTCATGATGTGCATGTTCAGCACAACGTAGATGCTATCGGTCAGCTCAATGCCGATCTTGGAGAAGGGAGAGCCGATAACGCCCATGCTGTAGGGAATTACATACATGGTGCGGCCTTTCATGGCGCCGTCGAAGAGGCCATACATCATTTTGTAGGCTTCCTGGGGATCCATCCAGTTGTTGGTGGGGCCGGCTTCCTTTTCGGTGCGGGCGCAGATGAAGGTGCGATCCTCTACACGGGCAACATCCAGGGGATCGGTGCGGTGCAGGTAGCAGCCGGGCAGTTTCTCCTGATCCAGCTTTTCGATCTCGCCGGTGGAGCAGGCCTCGGCACGCAACTCTTCCAGCTGAGCCTCGCTGCCATCGATCCAAACGATCTTTTCCGGTTTGGTAATGGCGGCCATTTCGTCGATCCAGGTCAATAATGCTTGGTTCTTGGTGGTCATAATAGGTAATCCTTTCTTTAATATACATTTATTAATAATAAAATTATACTTGTAGTTGGAACCCTTGGCAATCCCTATTTTGGCTAAAGATTGCCAATTTATTCCCCCATGTTTTGTGCAAGTTTGTAGAGAATACAAAATTCTTCGGCAGAAAACGCCTCTCCCCTGCTGTTTTCCGGCAGTTCTGCCCGGAGCAGCAGTTGGCGAATGCCCTCTTTGTCGGTCTTCAGCAGTTGCTTTAAGGCAGGGGATGCGGTAAGCATCTTACGCCGGGCGGCAAAGCACGCCTGCACAAAGGGGATAAATCCTTTGGGGTCGGGGTGTTCCTTTTTGGGAGTCAGCCGTATCACGGCGCTGTGCACGTGGGGTGGCGGATAAAAGCAGTGGGGCGGCACTTCAAAGAGCAGTTCCCCGTGGCATAGGCTTTGCACCAAAACCGAGGGAGCACGGTATTCTTTGCTACCCGGCGGCGCAAGCAGGCGCAGAGCAACCTCCTTTTGCACCATCAACACCGCCTGCTCCCAGCAGTCCATCTGCTGCAGTAGCATCAGTAAAATATCGGTGGTAATATAGTAGGGCAGATTGCCCACCACCGTAAAGGGCTTGCCTTCAAAGTGGGCATCTCCCAACTCCGGCAGGGAGCATTTTAAAATATCCTCCCACACAAAGGTGTGGTTGGAGTGGGGCACTTCCCTTTGCAAAAGGGGCTGGAGTTTCCGGTCGATCTCCACCGTTACCACCTTTTCTGCCCCTTGGCACAATAGCCCGGTAAGGGAGCCGATCCCGGCGCCGATCTCCAAGATCTGCTCTGCCGGTGCGGCGGCGGCGATCTGCTCCAGCACCGCCCCGTCCCGCAGAAAATTCTGCCCCAAGCTTTTGGCGGTTTCTAACTGATAACGGGCCAAGATCTCGCCCACATTGGGATTATTCATAGCTTCTCACCAATCCGATCACTCTGCCCAAAACGGTGCATTCCTTGGCATAGATCGGCTCCAATCGGTCGTTCTCCGGCTGCAGGCGAATGGCGTTTTG
>JAZSRD010000044.1:0-10863 GCA_045538295.1 Eubacteriales bacterium | reverse complement strand
CGAAAAAAAAAATAAGAAACCCCCCGGCGGGGGTCAGGATGGATGGATTTTTATGGTTTGTTTGGGCAAAAAAGAAACTTACAAAACCTATTCTTCCTTACGGAGGGTGGCCCAACTCGCTCTTTTTTTATTCTGCGCCGGAGAGCATATTCTCCATGAAAATGCCTATTTTCGGGGTCCCCGCAAAACTATGGGTTTTTCAAATCAATCACAGAACCGTCCCCTGATTGCTTGGGTAACAGCGCCGATGATCTTGCCGTTTTGCAGGATGGGCGAGCCGCTCATGCCTTGAACGATGCCGCCGGTAGCGGCAAGGAACTCCGGATCGGTAATCTTCAGGGAGAGGTTTTTATATTCCCATAAGTTATTATTGATCTTGATTATACGTATTGTATAGGATTTTGGGGAGGTGCTGTCCACGGTGCGTAGGGCTTCGGCAAACATTTAGTGAAATACGGAGTTATTTGCTTTAAAATGCTTTATTGCAAATAAATATTTATTTATAGCAAATAATTGTTGACTTTATGCAAATAATATAGTACACTAGGAATAAAAGGAGAGATTTTATGAAATTCACTCAAGAAAAAAGAGACTCCATTATTGCATATATTCTGGAAAAGGTATCGGAAGATTGCGAAAATCTTTCAAAAACCGTTTCTGAAAACTTAGGGATTAATCAAGTTACGGTCCATCGTTATGTTGCGGAGTTGCTGGAAAAAGGTGTGATTGTCCGTAAAAAAAGAGGGCAGTATGAATTAAGCGGGATGGATAAGGTTTTTGTCCTCTCTCGCTCAAAGGGAGAGTTGCGATCCGATATTGCGGTATATGAGCGAACCCTGGAACCATATGTAGAGAAGATGGCAGAGAACATCCAATCCATTTGGGCGTATGTTTTTACCGAAATGATCAATAATGCCATTGATCATTCCGGAGCAGAAACGGTGGTTGTTAAAGTGCGACAAAATCCCCTTGATACAATCGTTTCAATTTATGACGACGGAATTGGCATTTTTAAAAAAATTCGAGACCACTTTGGAATGGATTCGTTGGAGGAGGCGTTGGGAGAACTTTTTAAAGGGAAATTGACTACCGATGCAAAAAATCATTCCGGTGAGGGGATTTTTTTCAGTTCTAAAATGGTGGACGACTTTTATATTTTTTCGGATGGAAACCTCTTTGCAAAGAATCGTTTTGAACGGACGGAAGTGGTGATGGCAGAGAGAAAAGATCAGCCCGGAACATTGGTTAAAATGTACCTGCGCAACGATTCCAAAAAAAACTGTAAAGAGGTTTTTGATCAATACTCCAATGTGGATGGTGGTTTTTGGAAGACAAAGCTTCCTCTTAAAAATTTTTTTAGCTCTTCTCCCGTCTCTCGGTCTCAGGCGAAAAGACTTTGCAATCGGTTGGAGCAATTCGAAGAGGTGGAATTGGATTTTGAAGGCTTAGACTGGATGGGGCAAGGCTTTGCTCATCAATTATTCATTGTGTTTTCACGGGAATTTCCACAAGTAAAATTGATTCCGGTCAATATGTCGGATTCGGTGGAAAAAATGTATAAGCATGTAATGAAAACGTGAAAGAGATAGCGGAGTGGAAACCACTCCGCTATCTCTTATTCTGCAGCGGAAAGCATATTCTCAATAAAGATGCCGTAGCCGGCGGTGGGATCGCTGATCAGAACATGGGTAACAGCGCCGATGATCTTGCCGTTTTGCAGGATGGGCGAGCCGCTCATGCCTTGAACGATGCCGCCGGTAGCGGCAAGGAGTTTTTCGTCGGTTACCTGAATGCAAAGGTTTCGGTGTTCTGCCAGGTTATTGTTGACCTTGGTGATCTGCACGGTATACAGTTGGGGCTCGGTGCCGCCAACGGTGCAAAGGATCTGGGCCTCTCCCACTTGTATGCTGTTTTTTAGGGCAACGGGATAGGTTACGCCGCTAAAATCTGTGGTGGCGTTGGCGAACAGACCGGTATTATTATTAGCAGTAACGGTGCCGTATTCCCGCTCTTCCAAATAGCCCAGCAGTTCACCGGGGTCCCCTTTTGCACCCATTTTGATGCCGGAAATGCCGGCGGCAACCAGAGTGCCGTTTTCCACCGGCATGGTAAGCCCGGTGTCTACATCGGAAATGGAATGCCCCAACCCCGCCAGGGTGCCGCTTTCCGGGTCGTAGTAGGTGAGGGTGCCAAGACCTGCGGTGCTATCCCGCACCCAAAGACCGATCAGGTAGGAATTATCGGTTTTGGTGGGGGTGACCCATAGGGTTTGGGTGCGTTCATTTCGCAGGATCCGCACTTTTTGGGGTTGGTCGTTGCATTGCTGCACCTGCTCTGCCAGCTCTTCGTTGGAGTGCACCTCCACATTGTTATAGGAAAGAATAATATCCCCCACCTGAATGCCCGCCTCCAGGGCGGCGCTGCCTTCTTCCGCATCTACCACGATCACGCCTTTGGTGTAAAGCTTTACCCCAAAGGGGATCCCCAACACCACCAGTTGCTTTTGGGTAATGCGGTGGATGGTGGCATCTTTAATGGGCAAAAGGCCAAAAAGCTTGATTTTGGCAGTATAACTGTTTTCTTCGCCGGTATCGGAGGCTTTGGCGTCCGCATCCACAGAATAAAGAAAACTGCTCTCCGGCGTTTCGCCGGAATAGCAGTGATAAACGGTGGGAATTCGGGCAACATAAATACCAAGCAGGGTGAGCACCAGCACCGCCGCCGGAATGATCTTGAAAAATTTAAGCGTTTTTTTCATCGTTTCAAACAACCTTTCAAAGGTTATTTTTTGATGAAAAAAGAGTTTTATGTTACGCAGTTTTTGGAAAAGAAAACGGGGCTGTAAAAAAATCTTGAGATTTTTTACAGCCCCGTTGCTTGCGTGCCGTGAAACGGCACACAATTTGTTTTAATAAGTCATATCAATAATAACGTTAGTAAGGGAGCACCGCTCCAGCTTGAAGCCTTTCAGCAATTCCGCCACCTGCTCTTCTGTAAGGGCAGTATTGCTTTGGTACTGGGTGAGGGTCACCGTGATATAATCCTTTTTGCCGAAAAGGAAGAAAAGCTGATTGCCCTTTTTGCCGGTGCGGATCTCTTCGGTTTTAACCTCCTGCTTTTGCAGGTATAGATCCCGCAGGGTCAGGGGCGGATAGGCGTCTACCTCAATGTCGATGAAATAGTCGGTGTTGTCTTTGGTGAAAATATAGGAATAGGCATATTTCCCCGTGTCGGTATACAAATGAAAATGGCGGAACCGGGCACGGTTGGGCAGTTTGGCAGGTACAATGATCAGTTCCTTGGCGTTGTAGTACTTTTCACCGTAGCCGGGGGTCTCCTTATTTGCCAGGGCGTTGAGGAACGCCCGGATGGTGGTATAGGTGGCGGTAGTTTCGTCGTTGATGATGTCCGGATCCCGGGGGTCCACGCTATCCACAGCGGGTTCCTCCTCTTCTTTGTTGCCGGGCTCTTTTGTGTCTTCGGGAACGGTTTCCTCCGGCTTTGCTTCTTCCTTTGGTTTTTCGGTGCCGCTATCGCTTTTGTTTTCTTCCGGTTGCTCCGTTTCAGGCTCCGGTGTTGCAGTGTTCTTTGTTTCAGTATCGTCGGACTGCTCCGGGGCGGGTTCTTCCTCTTGCTGTTCTTCCTCTTGGGATAGGGAGTCGTCGGTTTCCGGCAAAACGTTGAATTCCTCTTCGCTGTTGTTGATAATGGTGTCCAGGGTGCCGATGTCGTCGCTATAAGGGGTGTCGTTATCCCGCAGCCATATCCCCATCAGCACCACCAGGGTAATGGTAGCGGCCAGGGTGGCGGTAAGGGGAATGATCACCGCCGGGCGCCAGCGGGGGGATCTTTCCGGCTCTGTTGCCCGGTGATCCTGGGCCTCTTGCATCAGTGCCAGGGTCTCGTCGTTTAGTTCTTGGGAGGGCAGGGTATTCTGATAATGTTTTCGATATTGATCCTCAAACATTCTCGGCACCTCCTTCCATAAAGTCCTTCAGCCGCTTGCGGGCACGCTTCAGCCCGCTCCGCACGGTGGAGGCATTCATCTTCAGCAGTTGAGCGATCTCCTCGGTGCGGTAGCCCTCGTAATAGTAGAGGTGCACCAGGGTGCGGTACCGCTCCGGCAGAGCATCTAAGGCAAAGGCGAGGGCATCGTATTCCTCGGCTTGCCGGGGGTGTTGATCCCGCTCTTCCAGCGGCAGATCCCGGCGGCTGTGCTTTTTCAGAAGATCCCGGCAGCAGTTTACCGTTACCCGAATAAACCATGCCTTTTGGTGGGCGGGGCTTTCAAACTCCGGCTTACTGCGGATCAAACGCAGAAACACTTCCTGGTAAACATCGTCGGCATCGGCAGAATGGCGCAGTTGTGCCATTGCCAGCCGATAAACACAAGGCCCGTATTCGACAACAAAACGTTGCATTTGCTCCTGGGTATATGCCAAAGGGAACGCTCCTTTCATGGGGAATACGATTCAAAGATCAAAAATGTTGCAAACAGAAAAGAAAAACTGCCGATGCCGTTTAATAAAGACATCGGCAGCATCTTGCCTTTTCTTATTTTTCTGCGGTGTGGACCATTTTGGGAATGCTCTTAATAAGCTTTGCCCCAGTAAACCAGTTTTTTGGCGGGTTTGCCGCAACAAACGCAAACATCGCTCACCTGCTCCTGATCTTCAAAGGGCATGCAACGGGAGGTGATCTCCGCCTCTTCCTTAAGCTGCACCTCGCAGGCCTCCTCGCCGCACCACATAGCACGGATAAAGCCGGGCTTAGTGGCGGCGATCTCTTTGATCTCTTTAAGATCGTGGGCAGTGTAGGTCATGGCATTGCGCCGCTCCAGGGCACGGTTGTAAAGATTCTCGTGGATCTCTTTCAGCAGTGCGGGGATCACTTCCGGCAGCTTTTCCAGCTCCACGGTGATCTTCTCGGCGGTATCACGGCGGGAGAGCACGCACACGCCGTTTTCAATATCCCGGGGACCCAGTTCCAGGCGGATGGGCACACCCTTCATTTCATATTCGGCAAACTTCCAGCCGGGGCTGTTGTCGCCGGCGTCCATCTTCACCCGGCAGCAGGGCTTAAGGGTGTTCAGCACCTCTTCTGCCTTCTCCAAAACACCGGGCTTGTGCTGGGCTACCGGCACAATGATTACCTGGGTGGGGGCAATGGGGGGCGGAATTACCAAGCCGTTATCGTCGCCATGGGTCATGATCACCGCACCGATCAGGCGGGTGGTGGTGCCCCAGGAGGTTTGGTGGGGGTAGGAAAGTTTATTTTCTTTGTCGGTAAAGGTTACATCAAAGGCGCGGGAGAAACCGTCGCCAAAATAGTGGGAGGTACCGCTCTGCAGTGCTTTACCGTCGTGCATCAGGGCTTCGATGGTATAGGTGGCTTCGGCGCCGGCAAACTTCTCTTTATCGGTCTTACGCCCCTGCACCACGGGGATGGCTAAATAGTCCTTGCAGAATTTGGCGTAAACATCCAGCATCTGCAGGGTTTCTTTTTCTGCTTCCTCCCGGGTGGCGTGAAGGGTGTGGCCCTCTTGCCACAGGAACTCCCGGGTACGCAGGAAGGGGCGGGTGGTCTTTTCCCACCGTACCACCGATACCCACTGGTTATAGAGCAGGGGCAGATCCCGCCAGGATTGCACCACATCCTTAAAATGATCGCAAAACAGGGTTTCGGAAGTGGGGCGGATGCAGAACCGTTCCTCCAATTTTTCGCTGCCGCCAAAGGTGACCCACGCCACCTCGGGGGCAAAGCCCTCCACGTGATCCTTTTCTTTATTCAGCAGGCTTTCGGGGATCAGCATGGGCATGCAGATATTCTCATGCCCCAGCTCCTTGAACATCTTGTCCATATTGCTCTGCATCAGCTCCCACATGGCGTAGCCATAGGGGCGAATGATCATAAAGCCTTTTACATTGGAATAGGCGGCAAGATCCGCTTTCTTTACAATGTCGGTATACCATTGGGCAAAGTCCACATCCATGGATGTGATCTCTTTCACCATTTTCTTATTATTGTTACTCACGATATTCCCTCCGGATTGCATAATTACAGTTAATTATAATCAAAATTTTCCTTTAAGTCAATATATTTGACTTTTAAACCGGAAAAAGTTAAAATAAAAGGCAGAGGTGAAAAAGATGCGAATTCTTGCTACGGCAGATCTACATATTCATAAAAAAGAGGACTGTGCCCTCTTGGCACGGATCCTGCAAAAGGCGCAGGATAGCGGTTGCGATGCCCTGCTTATCGGCGGGGATCTGCTGGATTCCCCCTTTCCCGGAAAGGAAACGGAAACTGCTTTGAGTACCCTGCTGGGCTCGGCGCCCTGCCCGGTATTTTTAGCGGCAGGCAATCACGATCCTCTGGCGGTCACGGCGCTGTACCGAAACCTGCCGGCGGGGGTGCATTGCATGCCCGAAACCATGGGGGTATTCTCCCTGGGGGATGGGGTGCGGCTATACGGCTACTCTGCCCTGCGGGAGCAAAGTGCCGGGCATCCGTTGGCGGGCTTTACTGCGCCCACAGGCGCTTTGAACATCCTTTTGGCCCACGGGCAGGCAGACGGGGGGAAGGACGCCTTTCAGCCCATCTCCGCCGAGGAGTTGGCAGGCAGTAATCTGCAGCTTGCGATCCTGGGTCATATCCATAAAGGGGAACAGCGCCAGATCGGCGGTTGCCGCCTGCTGGTGCCCGGCATTCCGGAGGGACGCGGCTGGGATGAACTGGGCGAGAAGTTCGTTTATCTGATCAACACGGAGAATGGCATTTCCGTGGAGCCCTGCTCGGTGGCAGAACGTAGTTTTTGGGAATACACCGTGGATATGACCGATTGCAAAAACACCGGCGAAATGCTGGCAGTATTGCAGGGGGTAGAGATCCCTGCCGGGGTGGAGGCACGGCTGATTTTGGTGGGCACCCCTGCCGAAAGCGTTGCCGCCGCCGCAGCCGCCTATACGGAGCAGACCGGGCGGGAGGTTAAGGATCACACCGATTCCTCCCTTTCGGTGGAACTGTTGCGGGAACAAAATACCCTGCAGGGCGCCTTTGTGCGCAGGGCACTGGCAGAGATGGAACAGGCGGCGCCCGAAGAACGGGCGGTGCTGGAAGAAGCCCTGCGTTTGGGATTGCAGGCACTGCGGGAGGCGAAACGATGAAAATAATACGTTTAGAAGCCCGTGCCTTCGGCAAACTGGAAAATTTTGTGCTGGAGCCCCAAGGGGGGCTTAACCGCTATTGCCACCCCAACGAGTTTGGCAAAACCACCCTGATCCATTTTATCTATTATATGTTTTACGGCTATAACGCCAAGTTGCTGAGCGGGTATCTGCCCTGGAGCGGGGCGGATCTTGCCGGCAGTCTTACCTTTGAACAGGGCGGGCGCAGCTGGCGGGTGGAACGCCGCCGCCCGGCACGTGGCGCCGAAAAGCGGCAGATCATCTGCCTGACCACCGGCGAGGAATTAAAGCTGGCGGCAAAGGAACAGCCGGGCCCCCACTTTTTGAAACTGGACGGGGAAACCTTTTTAAAAACCTTTTGCATCACCCAGGGGGATCTGCTTTTTGCCCGTACCGACGGGCTGGATGTAGCCCTTAAAAATATGGCAGCCACCGGGGATGAGAATGTATCCTACCGCCAGGCGGAGGATTGGTTGAATAAACAGCACACCAAATATATGTATCGGGGCAAAAACCAAGGCCCCTTACTGGATCTCACCCAGAAACTGGCAGAGGATACCCATGCCTTGGGTATCCTGCATCAGCAGGTTACCGAGCAGATCGGCTGTACCCGGGAATGGGAAGACTTGGAGCGGCAGATTGCCGAGAGCAGTAAGACCATCGAAGGGTTAAAGGTACGGCTGAAGCAGGCAGAGGCCAGCGATGCCCTGCGGTTGCTGGAGCGGTTGAATGCCTTAAAGGAGCAAAAGCCCATGGATCCCCCGGCGGTGAGCAAAGAAATGCTGACACAGCTGGAGCAGGCATTTGCCGCTCGGGAGCAGGCGGAGGCTTTAAGTGCCAAAACTGCCGAGGAAGCGGAACGGCTGGCAGAGCAGCTGCAGTTGATCGGCGAGAATGTGGGGCAGTTTGGTTTTAACGCCCTCTCCGGCGGCGAGTTGGAAAAATTGCAAAAAAAACAAGGCTTCCCCTGGTGGGCGCTGCTGCTGGGACTGGCGGTGGGTGCCGATGGAGTTGCTATGTTTACAAAACTGCCGGTTCTTTACGGAGCGGCAGGCATATTGCTGGTTGCCGCAGTAGCATTGCTGGCGGGCAAAAAGATTGCCCGCCAGCGGATCTGCCACCGTTACGGCGCCGCCGACCCCCGGCAACTGCTGGAAAAATGGGAAAAATATCAGCAGACATTGGGGCAGCAGGAGGAATATAAATCTGCCTGGAAAGAGTCTTGTGAACAGGCAACGGCGGCAAAGACTGCTGCCGAAACCGCCCTTTCTCAATTAGAGGGGCTGCGGGGCAAGACCCGCATCTTCACCCCGGAAGAACTGCAGCAGGCACGGATCGACTGGGCGGTTTACGAAAATAGCTTGGCAAAGGATCCGGCGGCAGTGCAGGAGCAAGCCCTGCTCAACGGGCGCAGCCGCCAAGAGGTGGAGCAGTTGGCACAAGGAGCGGTATTGCAAGAGGAAACCGCCGCCCGGGTGCGCACCTTGCTGGAAGCCGCCGAGGAGGAGCACCGTGCTCTGCGCAACCGGCGGGATGCCATCGATCCTTATTTGCTGGAGCGGCTTTGGAAAGAGCAGGCAGAGCTGGAGGAGAAAAACCGCCGCAACACCCAAACGGTGCAGGAAATGCAGGCGCAGCTGGCGGCGGTGCAAAAGAGCCTTGCCTGGCTAAAGGATGCCAACGAGGAGATGAACACCCGCTTTGCCCCCCAACTTTGCGGGCTGGCAGGGGAGCACCTTGCCCGGCTCACCGGCGGGAAATACCACAATTTACTGCTGGATATGGATTTTGGCATTTCTTTGGAAACGGCAGAGGGTACCTATCCCTTGGCGCAGTTTTCTGCCGGCACCCGGGATGGGGTGTACTTTGCCTTCCGGCTGGCGGTGAGTGAGCTTTTGAGCCACACCGCCCTGCCCATGGTGCTGGATGATCCCTTTGTAAACCTGGATCCCGCCCGGCGCCAAGCGGCAGAAGAACTGCTGGAACGGGCGGCGGAGGATCGGCAGATCTTGTATTTTACCTGCAATCCGTAAATAAAATAGCAGGCTCCCGCCCGGCACGCCGGCGGGAAAAAGAATTGTCGTTATCTGCAGTGCGCCCCCGTTTCACGGAGATCAAACAAAAAAGGGTTGTATTTTTGGCAAAAATATTGTAAAATAGAAATAGTGCTTTAAAAATATAGCATATCAAGGAGGTAATATCACGATGATCGTAGAGAACCATAACGGAACCATCAATATTACAGAAACTGTATTTGCAAATATCGTGGGTCATGTTGCCAACACCTGCTATGGGGTGGTGGGCATGGCCGCTAAATCCGCAAGCGACGGGATCGTTTCCCTGCTGAAAAAGGATCACTATGAAAAGGGCGTTACGGTAACCAACGAGGGCGACGGTGTGATCGTGGAGATGCACATCGTGGTGCTTTACGGCGTAAACCTGCCCGCCGTTACCCGCAGCATTGCCAAGGAAGTTAAATATAACGTGGAGCAGATGACCGGCTTCAATGTAAAAAAAGTCAATATTCATATTGACGGCATGAAAACCAACTAAGGAGAGGCGTTTCGATGATTACAGGTAAACAGTATTGCGAAATGATCATCTCCGGATGTAATCATATCAGCAACCAAAAAGCAGCGATCAATGCGCTCAACGTGTTCCCTGTTCCCGATGGGGATACCGGCACCAATATGTCTTTGACCATATCCGCCGCCGCCCGTGAGCTTAAAACCATGGGCGAGTGTACCGTTGCACAGGCTTCCGATCGGGCAGCCGGCGCCATGCTGAAAGGCGCTCGGGGCAACAGCGGCGTTATTCTTTCTTTGCTGTTCCGGGGCATTTCCAAGGGCTTAAAGGATAAAGAAACCGCCACCGCCCGGGAATTTGCCGCCGCCATGACCGAGGGTGTAAAAGCCGCCTATCGGGCAGTTATGAAGCCCACCGAGGGCACGGTGCTCACCGTTTCCCGTGTGGCCGCAGAGCGGCTGGTGGAATATACCGAAAAGGCAGAGGTATCTGCCGTGGAGGCCCTTTCCTACTTTGTGCAAGAGGCCAATAAGGTGCTGGCAGAAACCCCCGAAATGCTGCCCCAGTTAAAGCAGGCAGGGGTGGTGGATGCCGGCGGTAAGGGCTTTGCCGTGGTAATGGAGGGTGCGCTCTCCGCACTGCAGGGCAGCCCCATCGAGCCCCAGGAAGAAACCGTAACCGTAGAGGATACCATTGTGGACGAAGTGGCTCTGCGGGAAGAGGATATTAAATTTGCCTACTGTACCGAATATATTGTAACGGTAGACGAAACGGCTAAAAAACATAATCCCGCCGAACTGCGTTCCTACCTGGAATCCATCGGCGATAGCGTGGTTTGCGTGCCCGATAACGATATTATTAAGGTTCATGTGCACACCAACCATCCCGGCAGAGCCATTGAAGAGGCGATCCGCTACGGCATGCTGGTGAACCTGAAGATCGATAATATGAAAGAGGAATTCCGTGCCCGCCAAAAGGAGCAACCCGCCGAGCCGGATTTTGCCGAGCCCGCTAAAAAATACGGCTTTGTATCTGTGGTAGCCGGGGCAGGCCTTGCCTCTTTATATAAAGATCTGGGCGTGGATAGCGTGGTAGAGGGCGGTCAGACCATGAACTCCTCCCCCGCCGACATTCTGGCGGCAGTGAATAA
>JAZSRD010000024.1:0-4011 GCA_045538295.1 Eubacteriales bacterium | reverse complement strand
AATAATAATATTACTAAACGGAAAGGACGCAAAGGAATGATTAAACGTGGTGATATTTATTATGCAGATCTATCTCCCGTGGTGGGTAGTGAGCAGGGTGGTTTACGCCCGGTGCTGATCGTGCAAAATGATGTGGGCAATCGCTACAGCCCCACTGTAATCGCTGCCGCCATTACCAGTAAGATCGATAAAGGGCGCTTGCCCACCCATATCAATATAGAAGAATCCTGCGGCCTTCAGCGCAAGTCAATGATCCTTTTAGAGCAGGTGCGTACATTGGATAAAGCTCGCTTAAAGGAGAAGATGGGACATATCAGTGCATCTACCATGGAACAGGTGGATAAAGGTCTGCAAGTTAGTTTGGGACTGTAAAAAGATTAAATTTAGATTAAATCCGGCGGCATTGGATTGAAACCCTGCATAGAAGTCAATATAATAATAAAAGGTTATTATATGTTTTTTGGAGGTACTTATGCAGGAATATATTTTAAGTTGTTGTTCCACTGCCGATCTTACCCACCAGCGGTTTGCCGAGCGGAACATTGAATATATCTGTTTTCACTATGAACTGGATGGGGTTCAATATCCCGACGATCTGGGGCAAAGCATCCCCTTCGATGAATTTTACCAAAGGATGGTGGATGGCGCAGAAACCCGCACCTCTCAGGTGAATGTGGAGGAGTACGAAACTTATTTTCGTAAATTCCTGGAAGCAGGGAAGGATGTGCTCCACCTGGCTTTGTCTTCGGGCATTTCCGGCTCCGCCAATTCTGCCCGTATTGCGGCAGAGCAACTGCGGGAAGAATTTCCCGACCGTAAGCTTTATGTTGTGGATTCTTTGGCTGCATCTTCCGGCTTTGGTCTTTTTATGGAAACCTTGGCAGATAAACGGGATGAAGGCATGGATATCGATACCGCCTACCGGTGGGCAGAAGAAAATAAACTTAAAATGCACCATTGGTTTTTTACCACCGACCTTACCTTCTTTGTAAAGGGCGGCCGTGTATCTAAGGTTTCCGGCTGGGTTGGCACGGTGCTGAATATCTGCCCCCTCTTGAATATGAGTAACGAGGGTAAATTGATCCCCCGCAAAAAGATCCGGGGGAAAAAGGCGGTTATTAAGGCAATCGTAGACCAAATGGAAGAGCACGCCGAAAACGGCTTGGATTACAGCGGGAAGTGCTTTATGTGTAACTCCGCCTGCTATGAAGATGCCCGTGAGGTGGCAGAAATAGTAGAATCGAAATTCAAAAAGCTCAACGGAAAGGTAGTAATTAACAATATCGGCACCACCATTGGTAGCCATACCGGTCCGGGCACGGTAGCCCTCTTCTTCTGGGGCGACGAGCGAGTAGACTAAAAAATAACGGGGCTGAAAAAATCTCAAGATTTTTTCAGCCCCGTTTTAAATAATTTTTCATATGAGCTCTGTAAACGCATTGTCAATAATAGTACGCACGAAACATTTTCGTCAAAAGTTTTATTGGCTCCTTTGAAAAAATCCTCATAATCTATTGCCAAAATCCACCTTTTCTTATATAATAAAATGTATGTTTTTTCAATGAGGTGGGATCCTATGATTTGTAACACAATATTAGATGCAATGGGCAATACGCCGATTATTCGGCTGCAACATATGGCAGAGCCGGGCAGTGCCGAGATCCTGGTGAAATTCGAGGGCTTGAACGTGGGCGGCTCCATTAAAACCCGCACCGCCTTTAATATGATCCGGGATGCGGAAGAGAAAGGGTTGATCGGTCCCGATACGGTGATCGTAGAGCCTACCAGCGGTAATCAGGGCATCGGTCTTGCTTTGGTGGGCGCCGTGCGGGGCTATAAAGTGAAGATCATTATGCCGGATTCGGTGAGCGAAGAGCGTCGTAAATTAGTAAATCATTACGGAGCAGAAGTGATCCTGGTGCATGATGCAGGCAATATCGGCGCCTGTATCGAAGAGTGCCTGGAGCTGGCACTGAAAATGAAAGAGGAAGATCCTCGTGTGTTTGTGCCCCAACAGTTTGAAAACCCGGCAAATCCCGCTATTCAGCGGAGTCAAACGGCAGTTGAGATCTTAGAGCAGGTGGGAAAACCCATCCACGGTTTTTGCTCCGGTATCGGCACCGGCGGTACCATTACCGGTATCGGGGAAGTGCTGAAAGAGGCAAACCCGGAAATGACTGTGTGGGCAGTAGAACCGGAAAATGCCGCTATCCTTTCCGGCGGTTCCATTGGCACCCACATTCAAATGGGTATCGGCGATGGCGTGATCCCGGTGATCCTGAACCAGAATATTTACGATGATCTGTGTATCGTTAAGGATGAGGAAGCTATTCAGGCATCCAAGGACCTGGCATCTAAAGAGGGAATCATGTGCGGTATCAGCAGCGGCACCAATGTGGCGGCGGCGTTGAAACTGGCAAAAATGTTGGGCGAGGGTAAAACAGTGGTAACCGTGTTGCCCGATACGGCGGAGCGCTATTTCTCTACCCCGCTTTTCGGCTAAAAAATACAAAAAAATATTGATTTTCAGCATATAGTGCAGTAAAATAAAGTGTAGTAATTTTTTTGATGTGTTGGTAAAAAAGGCTCCCTAAACAGCAAAAGGAGAAACTGTTTTGATAACGGTACCAACGGATTTTAGAAACGGAGGAAAAAAGAATGGATAACAATGTACGTCCCGAATCTATGGCACGCATTACCACCAAAGAGTTGGCAGATGCCTTTATTGCCGAGCAGGTTGCAGAAATTCGTGCCCAGGTGGGCGATAAAAAGGTTTTGCTGGCACTGTCCGGCGGTGTGGATTCTTCTGTTGTTGCTGCTCTGTTGATCAAAGCAATCGGAAAGCAGCTGGTATGTGTTCATGTGAACCACGGTTTGATGAGAAAAGGCGAAAGCGAGCAGGTGATCGAAGTATTCGGCAAGGAACTGGATGCAAACCTGATCTATGTAGACGCCACCGACCGTTTTCTGGATCTGCTGGCAGGCGTTAGCGAGCCGGAGAAAAAGCGTAAGATCATCGGCGGTGAATTCATTAAGGTGTTCGATGAAGAAGCCTCTAAACTGGAGGGGATCTCTTTCCTGGCTCAGGGCACTATCTATCCCGATATTTTGGAATCCGACGGTGTAAAAGCACACCACAATGTGGGCGGCTTGCCGGAGGATATGGAGTTTGAACTGGTTGAGCCGGTCAAACTACTGTATAAAGACGAAGTTCGCGTTGTGGGCGAGGCTCTCGGTTTGCCCCACGCTATGGTATACCGCCAGCCCTTCCCCGGCCCCGGCTTGGGCGTTCGTTGCTTGGGCGCCATTACCCGTGACCGCCTGCATGCCCTGCGTGAGGCCGATGCTATCCTGCGGGAAGAATTCGATAAAAACGGCCTTGCCGGTAAGGTGTGGCAGTATTTTATCGCCGTGCCCGATATGAAGAGCGTAGGTGTAAAAGATGATAAGCGCTATGAGGGCTGGCCCGCCATCATCCGTGCGGTCAATACCACCGATGCCATGACCGCAACCATCGAGGAGATCCCCTACGCACTCCTCCACCATATTACCGACCGTATCACCCATGAAGTAGACGGTATCAACCGTGTTCTTCTGGATCTCACTCCCAAGCCCATCGGCACCATCGAGTGGGAGTAAAGTTTTACTAAAATAGACCCCCGAAAACCCCAGTATTTATGCGGGTTTTCGGGGTTTTTGTATTTTTACGAGTACACAAAAAGTACACGACAACCTAATTTTCAAGTGCCTTTTCACACCAGTTTTCCAGTGATTTTACCACCTCCTTTTGCTTATTTGGGTATAGGTGCGAATATGTTTGAAAAGTTGTTTTGATGTCTTCATGTCCTAAGCGTTCGCTAATTAAAACTGGCGAACAACCAAGTTCTACCAAAAGGCTGGCGTGGCTGTGACGAAGATCGTGCACTCGAATTCTTTTCACTCCACTTGCTTCTATACCACGATTTATTTCTTGTGTTAACCACCTTTTGGTGACCGGAAATAATCTTTCTT
>JAZSRD010000019.1:0-14643 GCA_045538295.1 Eubacteriales bacterium | reverse complement strand
AAGAACAGATTTAAGCGACTTGATATGTCTATGAGCGCCGTTAGAGATAAGGTCTCAAGAGCAATCAACAACGATGAGCTTGACCATATCTTTGATACGGACGGATTCTTTATGTAATTTTTTCTCATTGGAGGTGAGATAATTGGCAAGAACGAAAAAGGTTGAAACGATAACAAAAATCAGCCCTCACACTGTAAAAAAATTCGAACTTATCGAAAAATATGTTGATGAGTGGGCAAGAAAGATTTTAGGTTTCAATGGCACGAAAGGATTGCCGGGATCTAAAGGTGTTATCTATATTGACTGTATGTGCAATAGCGGAGTATATGAGGTTGACGGAAAACTTGTAGAAGGAACAGCTTTGCGCGTTGCCAAAAAACTTAATGAAATCATCTCCAATTATCCTGGAAAGGAAGCAATTCTTCTTTTCAATGACTTGCAATCTGAACGAGTTGATTTGCTACGTACTGAAATAGAAAAGGCCAATCTTGAGAACATTATTGTTTCTTACAATGAAGGAGATTGTAATGCGTTTTTGAAGGGATTGAACCTTTCTGCATATCAGCAAGGATATAATACTCTTCTGCTTTATGATCCATACAATGCATCGATCGATTGGAGTGCTGTAAAACCTTTCCTTAATCGCTGGGGTGAAGTTATTATCAATCACATGTCCTCAGACACTACTCGCGGTATATCTCAAGCAAAAAAACAAGATGTCATTGCAAGATACGAAGAAACCTATCAAAGCGACATTTCGCAGTTGCTTAACACAGATAAAGCGGGACTTGATAGTATTATTGTATCAATAATTCGCAATAACGTTAATAAGGGAGATTCGGGTTATTATGTCTCTCTTGCTCCATTTTACAACAGAACGAACGGAAAACTTTATAGTCTAATCCATTGCAGTTCAAATATTGAAGGAACCAAGCTTTACAAAAAGGTAACTTGGAAAACCTTTGGCGACAAATCTTCGATGAAAAACACTCATGGAATGGAAACACAGCTTATGCTTGATTTGGACGGTGATGGATTTGCTGACACACCTACAGATGAACAGTGTTACTACGTTCAAGATATTGCAAAGTACGTTTTTAATAAATATAGTCATTTAGGCGAAGTATCTTTAGAGACAGTTTATAGCGATTTAGACAAGCATCCTATTTTTCCGAGTGATGGGTATAAAAACGATATCAAAAAAGAGCTGAGCCGATTTTGCGTGAAAATAACCAAAGGTAATGTTATTTTCTCAAGTGATGTCAATCAAGACTAAAATAACATTACGCTGGAGCGATTTTTATGAAAACAATAACAAGAAAAACAATGCTTTATAAAACAGGGGTTGAATACGGAGACTATACCATCAATCACGTTCAAGGATGTGCTCACGGATGCAAATATCCTTGTTATGCAATGATGATGGCAAAGCGCTTTGGCAAAGCAAAAACGTACGAAGAATGGTGCGAACCTATGCTTGTCGAAAACGCGCTGGAAATAATAGAGAAGGAAATCCCTAAGTTAAAAGATAAAATCAAGTCGGTACAGCTTTGCTTTTCGACCGATCCGTTTATGTATGGTTATGATGAAGTTTCAACGATGAGCATTGAAATTATTAGAAAACTTAATGCAGCAGGCATAAAATGCACTGCACTCACCAAGGGGATTTTGCCAATAGAATTGGCGCAGCTTTCTCCTGAAAACGAATATGGCATAACTTTGGTGTCTCTTGATGAGAACTTTAGGCAAGATATGGAACCGAACACAGCACCCTACCAAGAACGTATAAACGCACTTCGAGCTTTGCACGATGCCGGATGCAAAACATGGGTAAGCATTGAACCGTACCCTACTCCCAATTTCATTGAACAAGATCTAAATGAAATACTCAAAGCCATTAGTTTCTGCGATAAAATTATCTTCGGACGTTTAAATTACAACAAAAAGGTGTCCGAGTATAAGGATTACAAAGCTTACTTTAATGATTTGGCAGAACGAGTAATCGCATATTGCGAAGCTAACGGAAAGCAGTATCATATCAAGGATGGAACGATGACTTAATCTATGTGCTGAACAAAAAACAACTATGAAAAGGAGGAATACTAATGTCAAAGTCGGACGAAAGTGTTTATGTGTTTTGCAAAAAAGATATATCTTCTTATGAAATGACAATATATACTTTGGCTATGGCATACGCAGAATCTCCTATATTTAGCGTGGATGATGAAATGATAAGTGAATTAGCACAGTTGTTGATAGTGAATGAAGAATTATTAAAAAATGCCTTATCGGCAAATACTTCTTTCAGATACGGTGATGTTCGCATAAAGTTCGGAGAAAAAACGGTTGATTGTACAGATTATTTTAAAAACACGTTTTTTGCATCCATAATCAATTTGCACTTCGCATACAAAGAATTGCATAAAATATCTGATGCAACTGATGAAGGTTCCATTATAAAAAATATAGAACACATACGGGCTGCAGTTTTCTATTTTGATTCAACTAACGCTAACAACGCAACATATGAATGTATGTTAGAACAACAATTTTCATTAAAGCATACGGTGTATGATTCGGGTGATTTTCCGCCTATGGATTATCTAAAAATGTTAGAGACATTGGTTACAAGCGATGATTGCTTGGAATATGATAAGTCATTATTATCAATAATCTCACATTTATCTCAGTATGAATTACGAACTCGCATAAATGCGCTGTATCTGATTATGATAACTCAAATCATTATGCATTCACCTTTTTTCGAGAAAGAAATTCATAAGATGGCATTGGAGATGTATGAGCACTTGATGTTTATACTCAAAAATGGCAGAATTATATCTATTCAAGTTAATTCATTGCATTGTGATATAGCGAAAAGTTGTGATGATAGAACAAAACGGGATAATACGACTCGACTTCAAATACTTTATGGCTATGAGAATTTTGATACATACGTTATGAGAGTTGATCTTTCTCATCAAGGACAGCCATTTATTCATTTTAACAATGCTTCTCCCGGAAAAGTATGTAGTTATTTGTTTACCAAAGAGGAATATGAAAATGCGATTTCGCGGCATCCGTTACTTGAATCATGCTTTGTTGAATATAGCAACAATAGGTGGGCGCTAAAAGAACGAAATAACTGTGATTTAACCAAAGAAATGGTAAGAATGTTTGATGCTGTAGAATCAGAAAAATCTCACAAAGGAGTCTTTTCTGAAGATTTCTCGGAAGATCATATTGTTAAATTTATAGATCTCTTCTCAAATATGCTCCCTGCGACTTGCAGTACTCCGATTGATAAGGATGGTGAGCATGCTCGTAGGTGTTTTAATTATGATATTCTTATCCGAAATACAACCTTGTTATATTTAGCCTGTGTAAGCAGTTTTGTAAGAAGAGAATCAGAATCGATCAATCTTCTTTTAGATGACATATTTAATAAGGCTGTCAATTATGGGTTGATACACGAGGGAGAGCAAATCAAGCGCGACCCTTTATTTGAAGTTTGCTATATTTTACACTTAGCTAAAGAAAAAGCAAATGTTGCTCCATAATCAAACGATTTGCACAGCGAATTAAATAAGTATCAAAATTTACGTTTTTGCACTGTGAAAAAATCAAATAATGAGGTGGATTATACCGTTTATGATAGATTATAATGAACAGAAATCAAAGTATTTGTGGTTAATACAGAGCTTAAAAAATTATAATTTTGAGACCGATATTGTTGCGAAAATAACCGAATGGGATGTTCGAACAGGAGCAGCTGGTTTCCCTAATACGTATTCTCTTCGCATAGAATACAAGGATATACCTAAATCAAACATGGATCTGATATTTTATCTTGATCAAGATGGAGCATGGAGCAGAGTCGAAATTATGAGTATCGACATTACAGAGAGAAAGTTGCTTCGAGGTCTTGGTAGAAGACTAATAAATCACGCGATAAATATTGCAAAAGAGATCGGTGCTAAAAGAATTTTTGGCGATATTCTTGATCAAAATGATTATAGTAGTGCAGGATTTTATAAAAAATGTGGGTTTGAAGTATGCGAGAATTCTAAACCGAGAACATTTTATATGGATTTGCATATATGAAATCAGCGTCGCAGGAATGCGGCGCTTTTGCTTTTTATAAATATTTCTCTGGACTTGTGGAAAGTGTTGTGGTATGTATTTGTGTTGCAAAAAGGAGGTGCAACGCACATGACAACACTTGAGGATTTGTACTATGGCAACATTAGTCCGCATGAAAGGTATATCAAGCGAGGAACGAGAGTGGATAAACTCGTTAAGCTGATATGCAAGAACGAAGATGAACTAAATTCTGGTCTGACAGAGAAACAAAAGGAAACCTTTGAAAAGTTCAAGGATTGCACAAGCGAACTATCCTGTATCACCGAGCGTGAGGCGTTTAGTTCTGGATTTATCCTTGCAACACGCATAATGGTAGAAGTGATGCAAGGATTAGTATCAATTGAAGATATATAAGGAATATGCTATTACAGAACTTTTATAATGATTGCCTTGTATTAAAAAGCAAAACACAGAAAAGAGAAGCGATTAAAGTCTGAACAAACAGTATAAACGGACAAACACCGCCACTGAATTCAGTGGCGGTGTTTTGGTTTAATTCTTAGACTCTTTGTTTAAAGCCTCTACGAGGTTTATTATTTTTGAAGAAGGGGGTTGGACAATAAGCGGAGTGGATGTTGCTTGTAGCAAATTAACGATTTGTTCTGCTTCAACGGCCTTTTCTCGACGCATTTCCTCCAATGTGAGTTTATCTATTTCAGTTTTTACCCTAATCTGTTCGGTTTCTGCGTGAATTTTCTCTATTTCAGCTGCTGTTTTATCGGCGGATGCCTTTTGTAGACGTCGCATTTCCTTCCAACAAAGCAAATCGGTAACCCAAGATTTACATTTGTCGATCGCAGATGGGATCTCAAATCCCAATCCTTTTCCGCCGAAAAGGATTGCATAGATAACCCATATAGTTGCGATATTATCGCGGATAAATTCATAAATATCTTTACCTGCATTTGCCAAGAAAAGAACAATGTCTCCTTCGGAGTTGATATTGTATTTTCCTATGACATTTCTTTCATCCTCGGCGAGCAAGCTGACCGTACTCAGTGTAAATCTTGAAAAATCAAAAGGATTGATGTCGCGAGGTTGTCCAATATGATACTTAACAATTAAACGGTTATCATAATAAGCGACATCGTAACTTGCACTGATAATGGCATCAGCATAATCGTTCAGGTTGCTTAAACTATGCCGATTTGCTACCAAACATTTATAAATAGACGGGGAGGCGATGTCTATCCTTATCTTATTTATGATGGTGATGTGGCGTCTTTTCTTATACGGGCAATAATCCCCCATATAAGTGCCATTATCTATTTGAGCTATAACATCAATTTCTTTTTCGACGGTCGTCGATGCATCGTCATATTCGAAATAACCTCCAATGTATGCAAAGGCTATTTCATCGCGACCGATAATCATAGCAATATCGCCTTCTTTGACTTCGTCAGCAAAACGACGGCACTTATTGAGTGCTGTGCCGGGCATCTTATCTTTGTAGCCACAGTTGATCAGATGTTTTTTCAGATCTTCATCGCCCTGAGACAAGTTGTTTGTTGTTAGAGCGTTCCATCCGATCGCAATAAAGTTTCTGTCGAGGAATTCTCTGTAAAATATTCCTTTCTTGGAACGAACCATCCAAAAGTTTGTGGATACATTAATGTTTGGAATAGACTCGACCTGCTCCGAGGCTATTTCGATAATATCCTGGAAAGTATCAACCATAATAATACCCCTTTCCGGTAGTTTATTACACTACCATTTTACACCATAATTCGACTTTTTTCAAGGGTATCTAACAAAAGGCTTGAAGTGTGACAGGTTTAGCGGTTTTATGGGTTTTACTTGTTTTTTTAATTTTATATAACATGTATAAAAACCTGCCGAATGTTTTGTCGCTTCGCTTGTATAAAATAGAACCGTTGGAACTTGTGGTATCTTGTTTAATGAGAAAAATGGCACGGTGGAAAGTGGGTTTAAGAGGGCTAAAATAGGTGATTTTTGAGTCGTAAGCCGTCTAATTTTCTCAAAATAATTTGCTTGTTATTTGGAATGAAATTTTGCGTTTTCAGGCTAAAAGTTGCTCGAACCTATGAAAATCCCTTTGGCAGTTGAACCTGTAGTCTCTTAGGCAATTTGGCGAATTTTTGAGAGTACAATCAGGTGGAAAACACACGGTCGGAAAGATCTGGCGTTTTTCGAAAGTGGCGTATAAATGACAGATAAATACGAAAAAAATGACCGAAAGTGGAGGAAAAACCTTCATTTTCGGTCGTTTTCGTGGTCGAAGTGCGGAGACTCGAACTCCGTGCCTCGTGAACCCAAATCACGCGCTCTACCAGGTGAGCTACACCTCGATGATATGAAATTTTAAAAAATATAGGGTCAAAAATTGAGGTTTCCAGAAGTGGTCAAATATAGGGTCAAAGCCTAAAAACGAGAATGGAAATTGCGAAAACCCCAGTGTTTATGCGGGGTTTCAAGAGTAGGGGATTGAAGCGGTCTCTTAGTCCCAAAGCAAGCGCGCTACCAATTGCGCCACACCTCGAAATGTGTGTATAAGTGGTCAAAAAGTGACCCATTCCATAAGTGGTCAAATAGTTGGTCAAAAGGATTTTTTGACCATTTAAAAGTGTGAAAAACACAGTGTTTATGCGGGTTTGCGAGGACAGGGCTAAGAATCAGCCACTTGCTCCCAAATGTCGTGCGCTACCAACTGCGCCACACCCGGATATCTATTCAATTTTTCAGTTTCTCGCGTGGAAGTGGGACAAACTGTGGTCAAACGCAAAATCCACGCTTTTTTGAGTTCTCGTAAAGCACCGAAAATCCGCATAAACAAAGGCTTTTCGGGACTTTTGCTTTTTCACGGTTATAACTGCTAGGCACGCTCCCAAATGTCGCGCGCTACCAACTGCGCCACACCCCGATATGATGAAATTATACGAAAAGGCAGGTGGGGAACAAAAGCGGTCAATAAAAACCTTATTTATATTATCATTTTGGTGTGAGGTTGTCAATATTTCGTTAGAAAAACGTTATGTTATGATGGAAGATTTATATTCGCTGGGGCTCATATGGGCGAAAGCACGGAAGCATTTGGAAAAGTACTGGGGGTTATCGAAGCAAAGCAGGTCGGAGATCTGGGTCATGTTATAATTTGCTTCTCGGATCAAGCGTTTAGCCTCCCGGATCTTAAGGGAGTTATAGTATTTGATCATGCCCTCTTTACGGTAACGGGAGAAGAGCTGTTTTACGGTGCTTTGGCTTTTTCCAACTTTACGTGCAACATCGGCAATAGTGATTTTTCCATAGATGTTTTCGTTTAAAACATCTAATATTTCTTTTATGTCGTATGGCACATCTACGCCGTCGATCATATAGCTACGGCGCATTTTTTTAGTGAGAACATCTTTATTGCGGCAGAGTTTGATCAAAAAGATCTCCAGTAGGTTTTTAGTCATTTGACTGCTGCCGAAGGGAGCGTTTTCAATCCTTTTCAATTTTTGCAAGAGCGGATTGTGTTCATCCACCAATTTAAAGCAGGAAAGCCCCTCCTCAAATAGAGAAGAGAGTATACTTTTTTCTTCCGCATCCAACCGAAAGATCTTGCCTTCAAAGTATTTCATAGCACGGCTTTTGCATTCAAAGGTGAGAATGCTCACATTGGGGGCGGTATTGTTATCTCCTGCCAGGTTGTGGTATTCGTTGGGTTTATGGAAGGTCATTTCACCGCTTTTGAGCACAAATCGGTTTTTATCGGCGGTACAGATCATTTCGCCCTTATCAATATAGACCATTTCCCAAAAATCGTGGCTTTCGCCATCGTAGCAGAAGTCTTTGGAAAATTCCATATAAAAAATGGTAATGATTTTTTCTATATTAAAAAGCCTTTCAAAACCCAATGGTGTAAAATTATCTGACATAATAATTCCCCTTTGGCTGATTTTACAAATATTATAACTGTTTTTACACTCCAATGCAAGAGGGAAAACGTTATAATGAAAGCAGAGGAGGAATTGATATGTATACAGTACTCGTAATATCTTGTCATCCGGATGACATGGAGATTGCCTGTGCCGGAACCTTGCTTAAATGCAAAGCACGGGGAGATCGGGTGGTGGTGTGCCACCTTTCCAGTGGGAATTTGGGGCACGAGATCATTCCACCCGATGAACTAACAGAGATGCGTGCCAAAGAAGCGGAGCGATCGGCGGCGTTGGCGGGAATCGAGATCATGCACGCCTGTTTCGATGACCTGGAGATCTACGACAATAATAAAGAGGCCCGTGATAAGGTGGTGGATGTGATCAAAGCGGTAGATCCCGATTTTATTATCACCCATTCGCCGAACGATTATATGCCGGACCACACGGCAGTATCTCGCTTGGTATTTGATGCCAGCTTTACTGCCACATTGCCCAACTACCACACCAAAGTGGCGGGACGGGCACGGATGGTGCCGCTCTATTATATGGATACCTTGGCGGGGGTGGGCTTTAACCCCACGGAATATGTGGATGTTTCGAAATATATCGACAAAAAACTGGAAATGCTCAACTGTCACGAATCTCAGATCGTGTGGATGCGGGATCACGATCACATTGATTTTCCCGATATGGTTAAGACCTGCTGCCGTTACCGGGGCTTCCAATGCGGCGCTGATTATGCCGAAGGCTTTACCCAGTGCCGGGTTTATTTAAAAGGCACGACTAAAAGATTATTACCTTAAGGAGGAAAAAATGGACTTTAATTCAACCGTAAAAGGTTCTGCCCTGGAGGGCTTTTATCCCGCTGGATGGGATTTTGGAAAAATTGACGCTTGTGTCGGCACCCCGGAAACGGCTTGTGAGCGGCAGGCTCATTGGAACCCGGCCTTTACCCCGGTTCAATGCGAGAGTCTTTCGGATTTTGAGACCTACATGGGTCATGAGATCGCCATGCAGATCAAGCTTGCCAAGGAGCGAGGCGAGAAAATCGCCTTCATTCTGCCGGTAGGTCCCATGGGGATGTATAAATGGGTGGTATACTTCATTAAAGAGTGGGGTATTTCCTGCGACCATGTTTATACTTTCAATATGGACGAATGGGCAGATGGGGAGGGAAACACCCTGCCCGCCGATAATCCCGCCGCCTTCCAGTATGCCATGGAGGAAGCGCTGTTTGGCCCGTTGGAAGAACTGACGGTACCCAAGGATCAGCGTAACTTTGCCACGAAGGACAATCTGCCCACCTATCCTACCAAGATCGAGGCGCTGAAAGAGGAAGGCGCCAAGTTGGTTTTGGTTTACGGTATTGGCAGAATGTGCCACATTGCCTTTTGGGAGCCCACCTTTGCAGCAGAGTATGAAACGACTGCCCAGTGGGAGCAAGCTCCTTACAGACTGGGCGCCAAGATCCATCCGCTGACGGTGGAACAGAATGCTCTTACCAGTTTTAAATCCAGAACCACCTTGGTACCTTGCAGAGCCAATACCATTGGCCCGGGCATTTTCCTGAAAGCAGACTACGCCATTGGCGGTGCCGATGGGATTTTAGGCCGCGGCATGCAGTGGCAGGGGCTTTCCTTCTGGATGACTCTGCGGCACGAAAAGACCCCTTGGATCACTTCTACTTATATTCCCACCATTCCGGGTAAACTGTTTTTCCATAAAGACCTGGCCGGTCCCCTGGAAGCAGAATGTAATTAAAGGCGGCTATCCCAATGAAAAAGATCAGATGGAGCATTATTGGTGCCGGCGGCATTGCAGACCGGCGGGCGATTCCGGCGCTTTTATCCGATGAGAAGAACGAGATCGTTGCGGTAATGGATATGGTGCCGGAAACGGCAAAGTCCATTGGCGAAAAATACGGTGTTTCCCGTTATTATACCAGCGAAGACGAGATGCTGAAGTCGGTTCCTTGCGATGCGGTGTATATTGCTACCCCGGTATTTTGCCATTACCGGCAGGCGCTGCTGGCTTTGAAATACGGTGCCCATGTTTTTATGGAAAAACCTTTGGCATTGAATGCCATAGAGGGGCAAAAGATCGTGGATGCCTTTAAAGCGGCGGGGAAACAACTGACCATTGGATATATGATGGGGTATCATAACCTTCATTGTAAGGCACGGGAGCTGATTGCCCAGGGGCAGTTGGGGAATTTAAATCTGGTTCGAATGCAGTTTTCCTGCTGGTACCCGGAGATCCACGGCGCCTGGCGGCAGAACCCCGCCTTGAGCGGGGGCGGCTGTGTGATGGATCTGGCAGTGCATTGCATGGAGTTGTTTCACAGCATTACCGGTGAAGAGATCACCGACTGCAAGGCATATTTATCTGCCAGGACCTTTGACTATGAAGTGGAGGACAGCGCGGTGATCATGTTTCGCTCGGAATCCGGTATATTGGGGCATATTGATGTGAATTTTAATATTCCCGATCAATGTACCGCTTCTAAATTAGAACTCTACGGCACCGATGGCAGTGTTTTTGCTGAGGGTACTTTAGGGCAGGAAGAATCGGGCGTTTTAAAGTTTGTGTATGCGCCCCAAGGGGGCTATGAAGCCCGGCAGAACCGCACGGTTGCAAAACCGGAGATGTTCTGCGGAGAGGGCGCCAATATTTATTTAAAACAGTATGCGGCTTTCAATGCGCTTTTGTTGACTGAAAAAACAGATTATTCCAATGCAGAACAAGCCTTGAAAATTCAAAAACTCTGCGACAAAATTTATAAAGAAAACCGCTCTGTTTAAGAGCGGTTTTTCTTGCTATTGATCGATAAATATGTTATACTGTATCTTAACGTTTAAAAGGAGATCCCCCATGAATAAAATTTTAGCAAAAGAGTTTAACATTAAAGAATCCCAGGTGGCGGCGGCTGTGGCGCTGATGGACGACGGCAACACTATTCCCTTTATTGCCCGCTATCGGAAGGAGGCCACCGGCGGGCTGGACGACCAGGTGCTGCGTGCCCTTTCCGACCGGCTGAATTACCTTAGGAACCTTGCCAAGCGCAAGGAGGAGGTGGCGGCAGCCATTGAGGGTCAGGAGAAAATGACCGATGAATTGCGGGCCGCCCTGGATGCTGCGGAGACCTTGGCCGAGGTGGAAGATATTTACCGCCCTTATAAACAGAAAAAGCAGACCCGTGCCGGCAAAGCCCGTGCTCGGGGGTTGGAGCCTTTGGCACTGGCTATTTTAGAGCAGCAGGAGGGTTTTGATCCCATTGCCGAGGCGGCAAACTATATTACCGAAGAAGTGCCCACCGCCGAGGATGCTCTGCAGGGGGCTCGGGATATTATTGCCGAGCAGATCTCCGACGATGCAGAGATGCGCCGCTTGCTCCGTTCCCTTTATTTGGCGATCGGCACGGTATCGGCAGAAAAGGCTGCAGATGCCCAGGATGAAAAGGGCGTTTATACCATGTATTACGCCTTTGAGGAATTGATCAAAAAGATTCCCGGCCACCGGGTGTTGGCATTGAACCGCGGGGAAGCCGAGGAAGTGTTAAAGGTGCGGGTATCGGTGGACGAAGCCCGGGCATTGGGCATTTTGGAGCGTGCTTATATGAAGAACGATACCGTATCTGCCGCTCAGGTAAAAGAGGCTGCCGAGGATGCCTTTGACCGCCTGATCGCTCCCTCTTTAGAGCGGGAGATGCGGAGCACTTTAACAGAGCAGGCATCGGAAAAAGCCATTGGGGTATTTTCCGTGAATCTGCGCCAGCTGCTGATGCAACCGCCGGTAAAGGGAATGGTTACTTTGGGGCTGGACCCTGCCTACCGTACCGGATGCAAAATTGCCGTGGTAGATGAAACCGGCAAGGTTTTGGATACGGCGGTGGTATATCCCACCCCGCCCCAGAATAAAGTGGAAGAAGCAAAGGCAAAACTGAAATTGCTGATCAAAAAGCACGGCGTCACTTTGATCAGTATTGGCAACGGTACCGCATCCCGGGAATCAGAGGCCTTTGTGGCAGAACTGATCCGGGAACTGGATACCCCGGTGCATTACGTGATCGTGAGCGAGGCAGGTGCCTCCGTTTATTCCGCCTCCAAACTGGCGGCAGAGGAATTTCCGCAATTTGATGTTTCCCTGCGTTCGGCAGTTTCCATTGCCCGCCGGCTGCAGGATCCCTTGGCAGAATTGGTGAAGATCGATCCCAAATCCATTGGTGTGGGGCAGTATCAGCACGATATGCCCAAAGCACGCCTGGGCGAAGCCCTGGGCGGCGTGGTGGAGGACTGCGTAAACTCGGTGGGCGTGGACCTGAATACCGCCAGTGCACCCCTTTTGGCGCAGGTGGCAGGGATCAACAGTTCCATTGCTAAAAATATTGTGCAATATCGGGAAGAGGCAGGGGCATTCCGCTCCCGCAAACAGTTGCTGAAGGTCCCCAAGTTGGGGCCCAAGGCCTTTGAGCAGTGTGCCGGCTTCTTAAGAGTTTCCGGCGGCGATAATCCCTTGGATAATACCGCCGTGCATCCGGAAAGTTACCCGGCTGCAGAAGGTTTTTTGAAGATCTGCGGTTATACTCCCGCCGACCTGCAAAACGGTGCCATTCAGAATATCGGTAAATTTACCGAGGGCGAAAATGGTAAAAAGATGTCGGAGGAGCTGGGGGTAGGATTGCCCACCCTGATCGATATTGCCTCCTTCTTGCAAAAGCCCGGTAGAGATCCCCGAGATGAATTGCCCAAGCCCATTTTGAAAAGTGATGTACTCAAACTGGAGGATCTGAAAGAGGGCATGCTGCTGCAGGGTACCGTGCGGAATGTAATTGATTTCGGCGCCTTTGTGGATATTGGCGTGCACGATGATGGTTTGGTGCATATCTCCCAGATCTGCGATCGCTATATCAAGCACCCGGGCGAGGTGTTGAAGGTGGGCGATGTGGTAAAGGTGAAGGTTCTTTCGGTGGATCTGCAAAAGCACCGCATTGGGCTTACCATGAAAATATAGTTGAATTATTTGTTTTTTTGTATTATTATGTATGTTACGTATTTCATGAATGAGGAAGTGACTTTGTGAAGCAGGTAGCACAACGTATTTTAACTGCGATCCAAAAAATCTTTTTAACCAACGGAAAACTGCGCACGGCTGTGGTGCCGGTTGCCTTGCTTTTGGTGCTCTTTTTGTTTACCGGCATTGGCTTAAAGCAGTTGACCGGCGCTTTTCAGTATAATAAAACAGAGATCACCGATGAAAAAGCAGAACTGGGGATTTTAGAGATGGATGTGCCGGAAGGCATTACCAATATTGCCCTTTTCGGGATCGATTCCCGGGACGATGATTTTAAGGGGCTTTCCGATTCCATTATGATCATTACCATCGATTCGTTGCACAACGATATTAAGCTTACCTCCATTATGCGGGATAGCTTGGTGCGCGTGGATGGCTACGGTCACCAAAAGATCAATGCGGCTTACAGTTTGGGCGGTGCACAGCTGGCGATCAAAACCCTTAATCAAACCTTTAATCTGAACATTACCGACTATGCTACCGTGGACTTTGTGAGTATGGGTGATATTATTGATGCGGTGGGCGGCATTGAGGCAGAGCTTACCTCGGCAGAGGTATGGCAGGCTAACAAGCAGATCCGTGAAATGGCAAGAACCCGTGGTATGAAAAAGGATGAGATCCAGCAGCCCGGCAAGCAGATCCTGAACGGGGTGCAGGCGGTGGCATATGCCCGGATCCGTAAAACGGCTACCATCAACGGCACCTGGGACGATAAGGGCCGTACCGAGCGGCAACGGTTGGTAATGCGCCAACTTTTTGAAAAGGCACTGGCGATGGAGGTTAATAAATACCCCGCCATGATCAGAGCGATGCTGCCCTGCATGGAAACCTCCTTGGATTACGGCGAGATCTTTGAATTGGCAGGGATGCTCACCAGCGACGGTGTTACCTTAAAGGAAGCCCGGATCCCCTCGGATGAAATGTTTATTCAATACGGCATGAATGTGCAGGGCTTGGGCTCTTGTGCGTACTATAATTTGGGATATGCCGCTAAAATTCTCAATGCTTTTATTTTTGAGGATATTTCTTTTGCAGATTATATTGCGGTGAACGGTGTGGACCGTACCCCTTGGTTCACCGGAACGATCATTACAGACGATCAGGCAGAAGAAGAGGGCACCGAAGAGGAAGAAATCATTCCCGATGACGATGGGGAGGAAGAGATAAAGGAACCCTTTGGAGAAACCGTTGTGCCGGATACGGAAACCGGTGTGGAGGAAACGCCCACTGATCCCGAAACCGAGGGAACCACGCCTGAAACTGAAACACCCGACATAGAAACGGAAACCACGCCTGAAACCGAAACACCGGAAACCACACCGGAAACCACACCGGAAACCACTCCGGAAACGACCCCTGATCAAGAAACCACCTCCGATCAAGAAACAACCCCCGATCAAGAAACTCCTGCCGAAGGAACACAAACCCCGAGTCAATCCGGCACAACCCAACCGGGAAACGGCGGTGGCACACAAATAGGCGGTGCAACATAAACTTTAAAAAAAGTAGCTGTGAAAAATCTTGGGATTTTTCACAGCTACTTTTAATT
>JAZSRD010000016.1:0-10405 GCA_045538295.1 Eubacteriales bacterium | reverse complement strand
CAAGGATTTAAAGTTCTTCGGCAATTTAACAAGTATATATAAACAAATCGGTAATGCCGTTCCTGTAAAATTGGCTGAATTTGTTGCTAACTACATAAGACCGTATCTGGAACAGGCAAACCAGTAAAGAGGTTGATTATGGCTCTATCAAACACAGAATATGGCAAAGCATACGAATACGCTTGTCTTATAGCAATTAGAGAACACCTATCCGGTAAAACAGATAGTGATATTACCATTCAAGAATCGGATGCACTGCAAACGGCCAAAACCGCTTTTGAAAAAGCGAAAAAGGAAGGTCTGTCCGATAAACTGGTTAAGGCAGCGAATGCGGCCGCAAGGGTGATTATTCGCCTTGAACCGCAACTTGAATATGGTAATGGCTCGCTTACTCTGGTTATTCAAACAGATGCACAGGGCATTGCTGGTGATGTTCGTGATGTGGTCTGTGTTCGTAGAGCAGGCGGATGGGAAATTGGTATTTCTTGTAAACATAATCACCACGCTGTAAAACATAGTAGATTATCTGCAACGATAGATTTCGGTCAAGAATGGGTCGGTGTTCCTTGTTCACAACAGTATTTTGATGCTGTTGTTCCACTATTTAATGAGTTAAGGGATATGAGAGCAAATGCAGTTGGAAATGGCAAATCAATCCCATTATGGAACGATATACCAGATAAAGCAGAACGGTATTATCTTCCAGTTCTCAATGCCTTTCTAACTGAATTAAAAAGACTTGCAGACAACAATCCAGATGTGCCAAGTAAACTTATTGAATATTTGCTCGGTCGCTATGATTTTTACAAGGTCATTACGGATGACAGACATAAAACAACAAGGGTTGAAGCAATCAATATCGCAGGTAATCTCAATAAATCCGCAAATGGTCATCGCTCCATTGTGGATGTTGCAAAACTGAAATTACCCACCAGATTTTATCATATGGGTTTTGTTCCAGATTCCGACAATAAACTTGAAATTGTTTGTGATGAGGGATGGACTTTAACGATGCGAATACATAATGCATCTAGTAAAATTGAACCGTCTCTAAAATTTGATGTGCAGTTGGTATCTCTACCATCATCTATTCACGCACAAGTAGAGCCTTGGTGATTAAGCGGAGCAATTTGCTCCGCTTAATTTTTGTCCCTATTGTAGCACAACCATAGCATAAAAGCGGTGGAGGGGCAAGGTTTTAGTGAAATATTCGGCGATGCCGAATGTGAAATAATTCGCTTTGCGAATTGTGAAATTTTCTGCTGCGCAGAAAGTGAAATGAAATAAATCCCCTCACGCGCCGCAGCGCATTTCACATTGCGAAGCAATATTTCACACGCGAAGCGTATTTCACAAATCCCGTAAGGGATTTATTTCGTTGAAAAAGAAAAGACACGATTTTCATCGTGTCTTTCTTTTTCTGGAGCTGCTAGCCAGATTTGAACTGGCGACCTCGCCCTGAAACGTTGTTTCATGGCGAGAGGGCAAAAGATTTAAATGCGGGCTTACGCCCGGGATGAGGTCGCCGGTTTCGATAAAAAGAACAAGGCTACTTCTTTCAAAGTAACCTTTTTGGGTGTTTTGAACTTAATGACACGAATGAAATGTGTCTGAAAACTTGATTTACTTAATATACGTTTACAATTTTTCCTGTATAAGGGTCGATTTCGATTGAATCAACGGTTGAGTAGTGGTGATTATCTACAAGCCATTTAAGAGCTATTGCAAAATTATCGTTTGAACTTTCAACTGGCATAATAAGAAATGTAAATCCTGTTTCTTCATCTTTATCACCACTTTTAATACCCCAATGTTGTGACGCGATTTCAAGAGCCTCTTCTTCAGTAATTTTAGATTTTTCATTCGTTGATGAAGCATGACCTGAGGGCGTAAAATCCATATTTGATTCTGTTGTTGAAGCACCACATCCACATACAGATAGAACTAAAAGAAACACAAAAAATAAAACTAATAGTTTTTTCATAACATCACCGCCCTTTAGGTGTATTATAGCATAAAATCAGCGGAGGCGTAATACTTATTACCTCTTACCTATTACTTATTACTTCCCAAAAATCCCGTGTGAATTTTATTTTGAGGTAAGAGTGAAGAGGTAAGAAGTAATAAGTAAAATCCCGCCCACTTGCGTGAACGGGATTTTTGGAGCTGCTAGCCAGATTTGAACTGGCGACCTCATCCTTACCAAGGATGCACTCTACCACCTGAGCTATAGCAGCATATCGAAAATTGATGCTCCATTATTATAACGGACAACTTTCGATTTGTAAAGAGTTTTTTTAAAAAACTTCGGGGGAATTTTGTTTTTTTAGATAAAAACACAACAAATTATTCGGTACGCATGGGGCGGCAGATGGGGCGGGTAAGAAAGACGGTACGGGTATGCTTTTTTAAGGCACGCATAGCATTGCGGGCGGCCTTTTCCTTTTCAAAAATACCAAAAACGCAGGATCCGCTGCCGGTCATCATGGCAAGGGTTGCCCCCGCTTGCAGCAGGGCTTCTTTTAAGGCACCGATCTTGGGACACAGAGGGATGGTGGCATTTTCCAGTACATTGGCGGTGGAACTTGCCAAAAGGGCAAGATCTTTATTCTCTAATGCTTGCAGCACTGATTTTGTGTCCGGATGGCGGGGGATCCCCACTTCAGCCAATTTGCTGAAGATCTGCTTGGTGTTGGCGCTTTCCCGGGGCTTTGCCAGCAGGATATAGCAATCCTGCAGAGCAGGGGCAGGGGAGAGGATCTCGCCGATCCCCTCTGCCAGCATGGTTCCGCTGAATAGGAAAAAGGGAATGTCGGCGCCCAGGGGCGTTAAGATCTCAATGGCTTTTTCTATGGGATAAGAAATTCCGTAGAGGCGGCAAAGAGCAGAAAACACTGCAGCACCGTCGGCACTGCCGCCGCCCAACCCGGCACCTGAGGGAATTACTTTTTTTAAATCGATCAGGATCTGATATTTTTCGATCCCGGCGGCTTTGAAAAAGGCGGTTGCAACCTTATGCACGATGTTCCGCTCATCGGTGGGGATATAGGGGATATTACAACGAATGCGGATCCCGCCGCTGCCTTCTTCCTTGCGCACCCGCACATCGTCGTAAAGAGATATGCCCTGGAATACCGATTCCAGCAGGTGGTAGCCGTCTTCCCGTTTGCCCACCACATCCAGGCTTAAATTGATTTTTGCGTAGGCTCTTAAGGTTACGGTTGGCATGGAAGATCCCTCCTTTTTTGTTCCATTTTCATTCTATCATATTTTCGTTATTTTTCAAGAAATTATTGCATTTTGCTATAGATATGTTAAAATATTTCTATAAATATTATTAGGAAAGAGGATTGCCATGAACGCTGTAATTTCTGTGATCGGCAGAGACCGTGTGGGGATCATTGCCAAGATCTCCAATATCTGTGCCGCCAATAATGTGAATATCAACGACATTACCCAAAAGGTATTGCACGAGACCTTTACCATGATCATGTGGGTAGAGATGCGGGAATCGGAAAAAGACTTTGCCACCCTTTCTAAAGAGCTGGAAACTGCCGGTAAGGAGCTGGGGTTGATCGTGCATGTGATGCACGAAGATGTGTTTGATTCCATGCACCGTATCTGATAACGAGGTGAACTATGTTAAATCACGGCGATATTATTGAAACCATAAAGATGATCGACGAAGAGCATCTGGATATCCGCACCGTTACCATGGGGATCTCTCTGTTTGACTGTGTGGATCGGGATGTGGATGCTTTTTGTGAGCGGGTATACGAAAAGATCACCCGCCTGGCAGGAAACCTGGTGCAGACCGGCGAGGAGATCGCCCGTTCCTATGGAATCCCCATTATTAACAAGCGGGTATCGGTAACCCCTATTGCGTTGGTGACCCCCGGCTATTCAGTAGACGATATGGTAAAGGTGGCAAAAACCCTGGAGCGTGCCGCCATTACCTGCGGCATCAACTTTGTGGGGGGTTACTCTGCCCTGGTGCATAAGGCGGCAACCCAGAGCGATCTGAATTTGATCCGCTCCCTGCCCCGGGCATTAAAGGAAACCTCCCGGGTGTGCTCTTCTATTAATGTGGCTACCACCAAGTCCGGCATCAATTTGGATGCGGTTAAGCTGATGGGTGAGATCATTCGGGAATGCGCTGAAGTTACGGCAGAAGAGGATTCCATCGGCTGCGCCAAATTGGTGGTATTTGCAAACGTGCCGGAGGATAACCCCTTTATGGCAGGGGCGTTCCACGGTGTGGGCGAGGGCGAATGCGTGATCAACGTGGGTGTTTCCGGCCCCGGTGTGGTGAGCAGTGCCATTGCCAAGCATCCCGATGCCAACATCACGGAAATTGCCGATATTGTTAAAAAGACTGCCTTTAAGATCACCCGTATGGGGCAGATGGTGGCAAATGAAGCCTGCCGCAGGTTGAATGTGCCCTTTGGGATTGTGGATCTTTCCTTGGCCCCCACCCCGGCAGTGGGAGATTCCGTTGCCCATATTTTAGAGGAAATGGGGCTGGAACGGTGCGGTACCCATGGAACCACCGCTTGCCTGGCACTGCTCAATGATGCAGTGAAAAAGGGCGGCACCATGGCATCCTCCCATGTGGGCGGTTTGAGCGGTGCCTTTATTCCCGTTTCGGAAGATGCAGGCATGATCCGTGCCGCCGGAGAAGGAGTGCTGACCCTGGATAAGCTGGAAGCCATGACCGCCGTTTGCTCGGTGGGCTTGGATATGATCGCCATTCCCGGTGATACCCCGGCTTCTACTATTTCTGCTATTATTGCCGATGAGATCAGCATCGGCGTGATCAATAATAAGACCACTGCAGTGCGTATTATTCCCGCTATCGGAAAAGATGTGGGCGAGAGCGTTTCCTTTGGCGGTCTTTTAGGCGAGGCACCCATTATGCCGGTGCATCGGGAGAGCAGCGAAAAGTTTATCAGCCGGGGCGGTAGAATTCCCGCACCCATTCATTCTTTGCGTAATTAATTAGGAGATATTAAGATGTCAGAGAAAAAAACATTACATATCATCCCCCATTCTCACTGGGATCGGGAGTGGTATATGAGCTTTGAACAGCATCGGATGCGGTTGGTGGAGTTGTTTGACGCCCTGATCGAAACCATGGAGAATCATCCTGAATATAATTATTACCATATGGACGGCCAGTATATCGTGATTGAGGATTATCTGGAGATCCGCCCCCAGATGAAGGATCGGTTGCTGAAGCTGATCCGGGACGATCGGATCCAGGTGGGGCCTTGGTATGTACTCCAGGATGAATACTTAACTAGCGGCGAAGCCAACGTGCGGAACATGCTGTATGGCATTAAGCTGTGCAAGGAATTGGGTGCCGATCCGGTGATGACCGGCTATTTTCCCGATGCCTTTGGCAATATTTCCCAGGCCCCCCAGATCCTTCAGGGCTTTGGCATTGATAACGCCGCCTTTGGCCGGGGCGTAGGCTCCATTTTAGCAGATAATCAGGTTGGTGACGAAAAGATCAAAAAGCCCTCGGAGTGGCTTTGGCAATCTCCCGACGGCAGTGAAGTGATGGGTGTAATGTTCATTCCCTGGTACCACAATGCCATGGAATTGCCCCGCAACCCGGAAAAACTCAAAAAAAGATTGGACAATTTGGTGGCGACTCTGGAAAAATCCGCCGCCACGCCCCATATGCTGGGGCTTAACGGCTGTGACCATCAGCCGGTGCAGACCGATCTGCACGAAGTGATCAAAACGGCGCAGGAGCTTTACGGCGATGAACTGGAGATCAAGCAGTCTAACTTTAAGGATTTGGTAGCCGCCCTGCGCCCGTATAAAGAGCGCTTTACCCCCTTTGCGGGAGAGATCAACGGTCAGCATACCTCCGGTGCCTGCCCCTTGATCTGTACCGCCTCTGCCCATGTGAAGCTGAAGCAAAAGAACCATCGGGGGCAGAATATTCTGGAGCGGATCGCCGAGCCTTTGAGTATGATGGCGCTGTTGGCAGGAGGCAAATATCACCAGGATGAACTGTTTTATGCCTGGAAAAAACTGATGCAGAACCATCCCCATGATTCTATCTGCTGTTGCTCCTGCGATGAAGTGACCCGGGAAATGGACACCCGCTTTGAAAAATCCTACGAGGTTGCCCGTTTTGTGCAGGATGAAGCCATGGATCATATGGTTTCTCAAATAGATACCGCTGCCTTTGGCGAGCGGAGCATTACCGTATTCCATACTGCCTCCGGCACTACCCGGGGCACGGTGACTGCCTATGTGGATTATCCGGAAGAGTCCGGGATCGAATTCTTGTATGTAACCAAGGCAGACGGCACAGTGGTACCCTCTGAAGTGAAGAAAATAGGGAGAACCTTTACCTATACCCTGCCGAAGGATAAATTCCGTCAGCCTACTTATGTGGATCGCTTTGAGGTGACCCTGTTGGTAGAGGCTGAGGGAATGGGTTATGAAACCTATGCTGTTCATGTGGGGGAAAAAGCAGAAAAGAGCACTGTAACAGCCACCGAAAATGGGCTGGAAAACGAGCTGTTGGCGGTTACGGTGGAAAAAGACGGTACCGTTACTATCAAAGATAAGCGCAGCGGTCAGGAATACCGCAATAACTTGATCTATGAGGATGCAGGCGATCGAGGTGATTTATATAACTTTGTGGAAACCAAAGATTTTACCCGCTGCTATGCGGCTGCCGCTTTAAAGGGTTGCCGTGTTGCGGCACAGAACGATTGCTACGCCACTTTGGTGCTGGAAACCGAGATGGCGATCCCTGCCGGCATTGCTGAAAAAATGCGTACAGAAGAAACGGTTTCCCACACCATCACCACTTATCTTACTGTTACAGCAGGGATCGGCAGAGTGGATGTAAAAACCGTGCTGAACAACCAAAGCGAGAACCATCGGCTCCGTGCTTTATTCGTGCCGGAGATCATGGCGGAACGGGTGCAGGCAGAGGGACAGTTCGATGTAGTGGATCGGGAGATCGTACCCGCCGCTGAGTGGGAAAACCCTTGCTATTGCCAGCGGATCCAGGCGTTTTTTGCCTTGCAAAACGGCAACCGTGGCTTGATGATCGCCGTGCGTGGCTTAAATGAATACGAGATCTTGCGTGACGGGAAAAACACCATGGCGCTTACCCTGCTTCGGGCAGTGGATCAGGTGGGCGACTGGGGTTACTTCCCCACCCCCGACGGTCAGTGCAAAGGGGAACACACCCTGTGCTATTCCATTATTCCCTTTGACCAAAGCAATAAAGATGCTGCTATGCAGGAGGGGTTTGCTTTCCACGGCGATCCCCTGATCGCCAAGGCTTCGGCAGCCCATGAGGGTGTTTTACCTGCCGCAGATACTTTATTTGCCCTAAAAGGGGATACTTTGGTATTCTCCGCCTTTAAAAAGGCAGAAAAGCGGAATACGGCAATTCTGCGTTTCTATAATGCTTCTGCCAATACGCAAACGGCCACACTGCAGCTGAAACGTTCTGCTAAAGGCGTGTGGATGGTGAACTTGGCAGAGGAGCGGCAGCAACGGCTGGCTGTGGAAAACGGTGCCGTTACACTCTCTGTGGGTGGTAAAAAGATCATTACTCTGGAAATCGAATTTTAATGCAAACTGCCCATTGCCATGCAATGGGCAGTTGTTTCAGGAAAGGTAGGGGCGAGTCGTAGTGAAAATAATTCAAACAGATCTGCAGATAGGGATTGAAAAACCGTTTTCTTTTTTGCATATGAGCGATACCCATTTAACTCAAGCGGATGAACGGGATAATGAGAGAAAGATCATCCTGGCACAAGAACGAATAAAAATTTTTCCTGCGGCACAGGAGTGTTTGGAATTTGCTACCGATTATGCAAAAGAAAACGATCTGCCGATCTGCCATACAGGCGATCTGCTGGATTTTGTTTCTTATGCCAATTTGGATCTTGCCAAGAACTTTTGCCGGAATGCGGATGTGTTTATGGCGGCGGGAAATCATGAATTCAGCCAATATGTGGGAGAAGCATGGGAGGATGCCGACTACAGAAACCAAACATTACCCATGGTACAAAAAGCGTTTTCCAACGACATACGTTTTTCCTGCCGGGAGTTTAACGGTGTGAATTTTGTGGCAGTGGATAACGGATATTATTTATTTGAAGAAAAACAACTAAAGGCACTAAAAAAAGTGGTCGAACAGGGGAAACCGGTTCTTCTTTTTATGCATACCCCTCTTTATACGCCGGAATTTTATGATTATATTAACCCCAAAGGTACGGGGGTGGCAGGCTTGATGGCAGTACCGCAAGAAAAAATGAGCCATTATAACGATTATCGTTATCGCCAACAAAAGGCGGATGAAACAACCCTCGCTGCTTACAAATATATTATAGAAGAAAAGCGAATAAAAGGAGTATTTACCGGGCATCTACACTGCACCTATGAAAATAATTTGAGCCCTTGGGCAAAACAGTTTATTACAGGCTGCAGAGTTTTGAGAAAGGTAAAACTATATTGATCTGAAAGGAGAAGCAGGATGAATTATTTATTTATCACCCTGGAACTGATCGGCGTGATCGCTTTTGCCATCTCCGGTGCCATGGTTTCGGTGAAAAAGAATATGGATATTTTCGGCGTATTGCTTCTGGGGCTGATCACTGCCTTTGGGGGCGGTGTGTTGCGGGATTGCCTGATCGGTAAGATCCCTCCTGCATTCTTTACCAACTATTGGATGATCCTGGCAGGGCTGGTGGCAGCGATGGCGGTGTTTTTGGTGGCACGGTTCTTAAAAGAACGGTATTTTGTCAAAACCCAGGTGATCGAGCAGATCAATAATGTGTTCGATGCTTTGGGATTGGGTGCCTTTGGGGTAACCGGCGCCCAGCTGACCATGAAAGCCGGCTTTGAAAAACAATGGTTTTTGGTGCTTTCCATGGGTCTGCTCACCGCCATTGGCGGCGGTTTGCTCCGGGATCTGATGTTGCGGGAGATCCCCTTTGTGCTGAATAAGCGGATCTATGCCATTGCGGCATTGGAAGGAGCGGCGGTATATTACCTGCTCCATTTGGCGAAGGTGGCAGAGCCCATTGCCGCTGTGGCAGGCATTTTGGTAACCTTTTTGTTGCGGTTGCTGGCAACCCATTACAAATGGAACCTGCCGCATCCCATTCCTACTCCAAAAAAAGAAAGGGAAGAACAGTGAAGAAAATGCAATGGCTCGCATGGAGCCTGATATTGTGCCTGCTGCTTTGCAGTGCCTGTGCATCTGTGGACTATGGCGAGGGCACCTTGGAACCGGAAACAGATAGCACCATTGCTCCGGTGAAAAAGGAAGAACCCGAAACACCAGCCGATCCGGTAGAGGAAAAAGAAGAGGAGAAAACCCGGGAACCGGAACCGCAATCTCCCACAGATCCGGAACCACAAAAACCCAACATCCAAGCAGAAGGAGAGGAGGAACCTGCTCCAGCTCCGGAAGCAGACCCTGAACCGGAAACAAATTCCAAAAAGGAACCCACCTCTCCCAATTATTCCGCCAAAAAGACCCAAGCACGGCTTAAAACCCTGCTGGCACAGTTTAATCCGGAGCGCTTGGCAATAAAGGGTGGGCGCAATGGTGCCTTAAATGGAGATTGTGCCAAAGCCTTTGTGGAAAAGGTGCTTAAAACCGCTGTAGCTATTAATAAATCAGAAGGGGTGGAATGTACCCCTACCTATACCTTTCAGCTGCTGGGTCCTATAGGAGAATATCGAAAAACACTGGAATATGAGCTTTCTGTGGAAAAGATGCAGTTAAAAGGAGAAGAAGGATATTTTCGCATTACAGAGGAAGGGCTTGCCTTGGCAGCAGAGATGGCAGAGCCCGATCTGTTTATGGATAGCTCCGGCAAATTTGTGGAACTGCCCCAAAAACAATTCAGTTATATGCGGTTGGTGGCGATATACGATGATTGCGTTTATGCCACATTTATTGCAGAGCCGGAGGTGCTTGCAAGGATCACCTTTCCCGCTGCTTCCTATAATGGCGGGGATCTGGACGAGATTTTTGTGGTGGAGCATACCCAATACCTGGAGAATACCGCTAATAAACGTAGGGAGTTTTCTGCCGGTAAAACCTGGACACAGGAGTTGTTCGAAGGAATTCAAAAGGATTGGATCGTGGGAAAGGTCCATAAATAAAAAAGGCCTCAAGGACCACCCTCCGTAAGGAATATTAGCCCTGAAAAGCGAACTTTTGGCACAATTCTGCGTTAAAAATGCTCGCCATCCGTAAGATGCCTGCGCTTTTTGCCTTGCCTTGTATCCAAAACTTTCGCTTTTCATAGTGCCAAGGGCAGTTTTGAAATAAAGATTTTTTGTTCAGACGAATCAAGAAAAATCCACCCCACATTCTCCCATCCTGGGGATTTTTTTGTTTTTT
>JAZSRD010000035.1:0-14544 GCA_045538295.1 Eubacteriales bacterium | reverse complement strand
ATATTTGCGATACCGGTAACCGTCAGGTTTTAAAACTGGATAAGGATAAGAGCGGAAAGATCGTGCAGACCATTGGCGCTCCTGATTCCGATCTGTTCAGCGGTGATTTTAAACCGTCACGTGTTGCCATTGCAAAGAACATGTCTATTTATGTTATAGCAACCGGTACCTTGGACGGTATTATGGAATTTGATACAAACGGTGCTTTCTTGCGTTACTTCGGTGCACCCGATGTTAAAATGTCTTTAGCTGATATGATCACACTGGCTTGGAGAAAGGTTTACCGTTCTTTGCTTGGTAAAGGTGCAGATAATACATTTATCACTTTCGTACCTACCGAGTTCTCCAATCTCGTTGTTGATGATCTTGGGTTTGTGTATTCTGTAATTGCTGCAACTGAATACAGCAATACTGAACAGTTGATCAAGATGAACTTCTTGGGCAACAACATTTTGGATCCTACTGCCAAGAGCACACAAAAGGTTAGCGCAACCTTATCGCAGACTTATGGTGACCTTGTTCGCCGTGCCACCTTGAGTGAAGGTAATGTATTTACTGATGTGGCTGTAGACGATAATGGGTTTATTACCATGTTGGACTCTAACTTATGTAAATTGTTTGAGTACGATGCAGAGGGTAACCTTACCTTTGTTTATGGTGCTGACGGTAAACAAGAGGGTTTGTTCTCTGAACCTAAAGCTGTAGCAAAATTGGGGAATAAAACTCTGGTGCTGGATGCTTACTTTGGTTCCGTTACTGTTTTTGATCTAACCCATTACGGCAACACACTTCATGAGGCGATCTTATTGTATGATCAAGGTCTTTATGATGATGCTGAAAATTATTGGAATGATGTTTTGAAGATGAATGCAAACTGTGAACTTGCTCATATTGGCTTGGGTAAGGTTTGCTATCAGGACGGTCTTTATGAAGAAGCTGTTGCTCGTTTTAAGATTGCAAATGACCGTATGAACTATGAAGATGCTTTTTCACTTTATCGTGAGTCGTTGATCTCAAAATATTTTGATCTGATTATGACATCGCTTGTAGTGTTGATCATTCTTCTGGTTCTTTGGAAAATCTTTGGAAAATCAATCATTGAAAAAATTAACGAAAAGAAGCAAGGAGGTGTAGATGATGATTCAGAAATTATGGAGTAATGTATATATTCTTCTGAAAGCTTTTTACGACCATTTTCTGCAGGGTAAAAAGAATCCCTTTTTGATGTTGAACCATCCCATCGAAACGATGGAAGATTTAAAATTCAAGAAAAACGGATCAACCATCTATGCCACCTTATTGTTGATAGCCTATTCTGTTTCCGCTATTATTAAGGAAGTCGGTACAGGTTTTATCTACTCTACACTGCGGATCAAGGATTTTAATATTCTGATCGTACTTGCAACATCCGGTATTTTGGTATTACTGTTTGTGGTGGCAAACTGGGCGCTTTGTACTTTGCTCAACGGTGAAGGTCGTGCAGTTGATATTTATATCATGACATGCTATAATCTGACCCCGTTGATCTTGTTCAATATCGTTAGCACAATTTGCTCCAGGTTTATGATCAGTAGTGAATTTACATTTATCACCATTCTTGGTACCTGTGCAAGTATTTGGTTTGTAGTGTTGATGTTCTATGGTGCTATGACCATTCATAATTATTCCTTCTGGGGTACATTCATGAACTTGGTTGCATCTTTGATAGCAATGGCGATCATTTTCTTCTTGATCTTCCTATTTGTTGTGTTGGTTCAACAGTTGTATGTGTTTATTCTTACGATTTATACCGAATGCCGAATGAGGCTGTTATCTTAGGAAAGGGGGAACAAAAACAATGAAAAAGACAATTTCAATCTTATTATCGTTGGTACTGCTCCTTTCCTGCTTCTCCGTGCTGACCTTTTCCGCCGGAGCAGCACCTGCACAATTGGAGGAAAACGACGATTATTCTTTGATTGACGAGAACGCTAATCTTGCGCTGTATCTGAACCATGAGACCGGCGATTTTGCGGTTATGAATCAGAAAACAGGCACCGTGTGGTATTCTACTCCCAATGATTGGGAGTCCGATAAAATTGCCCAGGGTACCACCCTCACTGAACTGACCACTACGATGACAGTGCAGTATCTTAACAGTAACTATACAACCGTTACGGTTATGTCCGATGAGGCATCTGTTATCGTAGAACATCAGGGCAAAAATTGGATCTTAACCTACTTTTATAAGGGCAACAACAGAGACTTTACTATTCCCGTAAAGCTTTGCTTGCAGAAAGATTATGTTTCTGTTGAGTTAATGATTGATAAGATCAAAGAGTTGGGCGATAGCCGTGTGGTTTATGTTGATCTGTATCAGTTTTTCGGTGCCGCCGGCTTGAAGGATACCGGTTATGGATTGCTTCCTGACGGTACGGGGTCCTTAATGGAATTTAACCGTAAGGTGTTGAATGCTTATGAGTTTGGTGCCGGTAACGAAGGAACCTTCTATGCACCGAACCCCACTGAAGTGGCAGAGCAAAATTACTTTACAAACTGGAATGAACCGTTCCGGTTGCCCGTATATGGTATGTATAAAAATGGCGAGTCCTATTTCAATATTGTTGAAAGTGGTGCCGCCACTTCCGAAGTACATGCATATATCAGTGCCTATAAGAATTCCTATAACACCATTTATAGCCGTGTTAATGTGCGTGATACGCAGAGTAGAAGAAGCTCTACCGGCACCGGTGCCAGCGGCTCCTACTATACGGACGAATTGCCTGAAAATTATATCTCAAGATATTACTTCCTGGATGGCAAAGATGCTGATTATTTAGGCATGGCAGAGAAGTATCGCGAGTACTTAATTGAAACTACCGGCATGGATGCAGTGAAAGAATCTGTTTCTAATACGTTGTGTGTTTCTTTGTACGGTGCTGTGAAAAGACCTACACACTTTTTGGGAATTCCCTACACCGGCACTCGGGCTTTGACTACCTATTCCGAAGCAGAAGATTTTATTAATCGTCTTTCCGAGGATAACGTAGATAAGGCGTATGTCAATTACATCGGCTGGGCAAGCGGTGGTTTAGAAACGACTTTTTCTACCGATTTTACTGCAAACTCCAAGTTGGGCGGGAAGAAAGCCTTTAACAGCCTGATCGAAAAGGCGAACAGCATCGAGAATTATCACCTTTCTTTTGATGCAGACCTTCAGGCTTTTTATGGTGGAAATTCCGATATTAAGAAGTTTAAAAATACTGCTTACGGCTTGGATTCTTCTCCGGTAACCATCTATCGGGCAAGAGTTTCTGCTGCCGGCTCTTTGGACAAAAATTCCATTTTGCATCAACTGATCCATCCCGGTTTTATGCTTGGATATGCAGAAGAATTTATGGCTAATGCAGCAAAGAAAAACGTAAATGATTTCTCCTTTAATTCCATCGGCTCTACACTTTATTGTGCATATAACCTGCAGAATATAACTACCCGTGATGAATCTGCTGCTATCATGAGAGATATTTTCAAGGCTGCTAATGAATTGGCAGGAGAGAGCGGAATTGTTAATACTATGCATGGGAACGGCTACGCGCTTCCTTATGTGGATAATGTTTTAGATGCTCCTGTGTATGGTAGCCATAACAATATTGCTTTGCAGGAAGTACCTTTCTATCAGGTCGTTTTCCGTGGATATGTAAATCTTGCGGGTTGTGCAGTTAACCTGGATTCTGAGCAGGATGATCTGATCTTAAAATTGGCTGAAACCGGTATGAGTTTGTATTACCTTTTGATGGATGCTGAATCTACAGCTTTCCAGAATACCGAGTTTTCTTCCTCTTATGCATGTGCTATGGACGATCACTATTATGATATGGTTGCCAATTATAAGCGCATGAAGCCTCTTTATGATGCTGTTGGTAGTAGTACCATCTCGGATTATAAGGTTGTAAACGAGGATGTAAGGGTTACCACCTTCAGTAATAAAGCCAAGGTTTACGTAAACTACGGCTCAAAAGAGGTTACCGTTAAAGGGGTTAAGATCGGTGCTAAAGACTTTACAGTGGTAGGGGGTGCAGAAGCATGAGCAAACAAACAGAAGAATTGAAGATTGAAAATTTGGAAGCTCAAGTTGAAGTGTCCGAAACACCTGAAATGGTCGAGCCCGAAAAGAAAGAGATCGATAATAAGAAGATCGCTGCTACCATTACAAAGCAGAACCCCGAGCGTGCAAAAGAAATTGCCCGGGAGCGTCTTTCCAAGATGACCCCTGAGCAGATCGCTGCACTGCGTGCTGCAAAAAATGCGAAACTTGAAGAAGAAAGGGCGGCAAAACGTGCTGCTGAGGAAGCTTTGGAGCGGCTTCGTGTTGAAGAAATTCAAAAGAAGCAACTTTCCGAAGAACAAAAACTTCGCATCATGGAGCAGCTTTCTAAACTCACTGCCGAAGAATTAGAGGCTGTTAAAGAAAACCGTGCTGCTAAACATGAACGAGATCAGCGCTTAGCTGAAATTGAAACTGCTAAATCTTCTAAAAAATCCGGCAAAAAAGTCAAGAAATCCAAAGGACGTCGCATTTCCTATGAATCCAAGCAGGCGTTTACAGGCTTTATGTTTGTGTTACCTTGGTTTATAGGCTTTCTCATGTTCTTTGCAATCCCTTGCTTGCAATCTTTACAGTTCTCTTTCTCAAAGGTATCTGTGTTTGATAATTATGCATGCACCTGGTATGGACTTGGGAACTATACGGAGTTGTTAACAAGCGGTGCATCTTATTTGCAATCATTAACCTCCACACTCACAAACTTGGCGGTGAATGTGCCTATTGTTTTGATTTTCAGCTTGTTTGTGGCTGTGTTGTTGAATCGTAAGTTTGCCGGACGTGGTGTTGTTCGTGCCATTTTCTTCCTGCCGGTTATTGTTACCACCGGTGTAGTAATGTCCACTTTTAATTCCAAAGGCGATGCAAATGCGGTTTTGGAAGGTAACGTTGGCAACGGTGTTTTGTTTGAGGTGGCAAATGCATCTGAGTTCCTGGTTGAACTTGGCTTAAACGAAACACTTACGGAATACATGACCATGGTGGCTGACCGTATCTTTGATGTGGTATGGGATTCCGGTATTCAGATCTTATTGTTCCTGGCAGCTTTGCAAGGGATTTCCCCCTCGCTGTATGAGGCAAGTGACGTTGAAGGCGCAACCGCATGGGAAACCTTCTGGTTGATCACATTCCCCAATGTGGCTCCTATCATTTTGGTTAACATCGTTTATACCATTGTTGATACCTTTAGCGACACCTCTAATGCAGTTATGAAGGAAATCAATAAGATGCTTAACAGTACCTTTAACTATGGTGGTGCTGCCGCTGCATCGTGGACATTCTTCCTGATGGTCTTGCTGATCATCGGCGTGGTCTTCTTGCTGTTTAAAGTAATCGGCAAGAATAATGATTAAGAAAGGAGGGTGAAAATATGAAATTAGTTAAAGCGCTCAAACATCAGTTTGGTGAAAACAGTAAAAAAGCCGATAAAAGAATGTGGGCATATATTGCCACTAAGTATCTTGGTAAAATTGCGATTGCTTTGATCTTGATCGGTCTTTCTTATATTATTTTGTACCCTCTGATCTTTAGTATCTCTCAGGCGATCCGTACCCGTACGGATATGTATGATACCACGATCATCTACATTCCGAAGCATTTCACTTTGGAAAACTTTAAAATTGCTTGGCAGATCTTAGATTTCCCAACTGCCTTAAAGAATACGTTTAACATTTCTTTTTGGCCCACTATTCTGCAGGTTTGTTCTTGTGCGCTGGCGGGCTATGGTTTTGCGAGATTTAAGTTCCGTGGAAAGAATCTTTTGTTTTTATTGGTACTGGTTACCATCATTGTTCCGCCTTCCACGATCATGGTATCTTTGTATACAAATTTCCGTCAATTCGACCCCCTTTATGTTGCAACAGCAATGAATGCCATGGGTTGGATCAGCGAACCCTACTTGGATCTAACAGACTCCTTGTGGTCGTTTATTCTGCCTGCTTTGTTTGCCGGTGGTATAAAGAGCGGTTTGTTTGTATTCGTATACCGTCAGTTCTTTAGCGGATTTCCCAAGGAACTGGAAGAAGCAGCCTACATTGATGGCTGTGGCGCTATGAAAACCTTCTTGCGTATTTTGGTGCCCAATGCGGTTCCTGCATTTACAACGGTATTCCTGTTCTGTATCGTTTGGTATTGGAACGATTATTACACCGTTCCCTTGTTTATCCCGAATATGGATACATTGCCCAGCGTATTGGATGGTATGAACTCCACCATGACCGGTTATGGCGGTGCTTATGCCGGGCAGGATGCTATCTCTCTTTACCCGATCCTGCGTGCAGGTATTGTACTGTATATTGCTCCTTTGCTGATCACTTTCCTTATTTTGCAAAAGAAGTTTACAGAATCTATTGCCCGTACCGGTATCGTTGGTTAATTTCATTTAAAAAGCTGTCTCACTTTGTGAGACAGCTTTTTTTTAAAAGTTCATGTGTTCCACAAAATTGCCCACGGCTTTGATCGCATTTCCGGCAGTTTTTGTCATGCACTTTTTGGGTTTTGTCTTGGATGCCAGCATACTTGCGGTGGCACCCAGAGCAGCTCCGGCTAACATGGAAAAAATAACGGTTCTTGATTGCTTCATAACTTCATCCCTTTCTCTGTGTAGTGATATTAGTATGCCAAATGTGCGGTTTTATATTTACTTTTAATACGGAATATTGTATAATAAAATAAATCCCTAAAAATGACGAAGGAGATTTTATGCGAGTTTATCAAATGAAAGCGGATCAGTTAGCAGTGCATCTGAATAGCGATCCAAAAAATGGTTGCTGTGTAGATGAAGTGCGGAAAAAGGACGGCGTTTTGAAACGGATTTTTTCCTCTATCAGTGGTATGATCAGCTTGCACCGCTCAAAGCTGTACTATGTAAACTTAATTACTGCGCTTTGTTTTGGATTTGCTTTGCTTTTTTCTTTTTTGAATCAGGCTGGGTCCTTGTTGCGGCATACAATTTGTATGATTTGTGTTACAGCAATTTTATATTTTGTTGAGGGCTTTTTTCTTTATCAATACAAAAATTTATTTTATAAGCGAATTGCAAAGAAGGGGCACCGTGTAAACGTGATCCGTGCCGGAAAGAATGAATGCGTTCTGCCAACCGAATTGGTAGTTGGCGATTTGCTGGTGTTGGAAGTGGGTACTGTTCTGTGTGCTGATGCCCGAATTATATCCTGTAACGGGTTAATGGCAGATGAACAACTCGTTTTCGAAACCACGATTCCGGCTGAAAAGAGCGAAGATGCAATCGCACTGGAAAACCTTGCTCCGGAAAAACAAAAGAATATGCTCTGGAAAGGAAGTTATATTACCGCCGGTAGCGGTCTTGCATTTGTTACGGCACTTGGTACAGATTGCTATGTGGATAAAACCGGTGGTAGAAAAAGAAAAAAACAACGCTCCTTCTTTTATAATAAGCAAAATAATATTGGGCATATTGCATCGTATATCTTCATTATCTTAGCGGCGATTGGTTTGCTGCTTTCTATTATCTTTTCCCATCGTTATATTGAAACATTTTTAATTATGGCTGCTGTCACGTCACTAATGATGCTTAATCCTGTTTCGTGCTTAATGGAGTGGACCTATTACCGTACTGCCTTAAAGCTTTATGAGCAAGGGGCGTTGATCCAAAATATCGAAGCGTTCGATAGCATGAATAAAGAAAAAAAGCTTTATTTTGATGCAGATGACTTATTACAAGAAAGCTTAACTTATTCGCATACGATCAATTTTCAAGCCAACGAGAAAAGTATCTTATCATACTTTTCCCTTTGCACAGGAGAAGGGCATTTGCTTGATGTCTTACAAAAAAGATTAACTCATTATGAGCTTTCATATGAGCAGCTTATTCAAAATTGTCCGGTATTCCGTAGGGACAAAGATGAAGCGGGCAATCTTTTTTCGGTTTTCTCTAATAACGGAACATCTATGGTGGTAGCGGTGGGATATTGGAAAAAAATGCTTCCGCTGGTTCAACCGTTAGATGAGGCTGTTATCAATCAGATCCGTGAGTTGGAACTCCACGGGAAAATGGTTTACCTAATGGCCAATGATGTTACCGACTTTATTCCCACAAAGTTAGATCTTCAGTACTTTTTCGGACATATGAAAATCACTGCGTTGGTGATATTCAATATCTCGGTAATTGAGGAAACAACATCGATGATCGCCCAAATGCGGCATGCATCCATGGAAACTATTTTGATCAGTGATTACTCTGAAGAGTTGAATCATACGATTGGCAGGATGTATGATATGGATGGTGTGCTTTCTACTCCTCCAGAAACACCTTGTTTCACTCTTCCTCACTTAAAAGAGCAAGATTTAGCTGTTTTATCTGACGCTTCTCCCATTGAGCAAGAAAGAGCGATGCTGGTTTTATCTCCTGATATTCCGCCCCATAAGGTAATCTATACGGCTAAGTGTATGTTTTGTGGAATTCGTCGTTGCTTGAACTTTTTGGCAGTTGTGGGATTCTTTTTTATACTTACGATAATAACTTTGGTTTTTTCGAATGTGCCGATTGAAAAAGTAATTTATCCAACTGTTTTTCTAAAACTGGTATTGCTTTGTCCGTGCTATTATTTGATCGAAAGTGTACGAAATTGCAATCAATATAACCGTAGCTTGATCTTAGGCTTTTTTTGTGGCATCGTAGGTTTTGTTGCATCATTGATCCATTATGAATTTGCACTTTTTGCATCGGAAATATCCTGTTTACTACTTTCCATTTATTTAATGATTGTAAGTATAAAGCACCGAAAAGTTGGTGGAAGGGAAGTGCTACTCCTTATTGTTGCCGCCTTTTCTGTATTGCTTTCTTTGGTATTTATTCCCGGTAATTGGGTGATTGCATTGTTATTAGGGTGTTTTCCGCCTATAAGTGCATTCTTACTTGATCTATTTTATTAATTTTATGAAAATATCATCGAAAATTCATTCTTTCGATGGTATTTTCTTTTATTTTGTAGTATAATAAAAAATGGATTAATATATGAGGTGAAAATTATGCCAAAGGAAGAGAATATGCAAGCCGAGTTGATATTCGGCAGAAATAATGTTGCTGAGCTATTGCTTTCAGATGCACCGGTAGATCGTGTGTATCTTGCGGGTGATCCTAAAAATAATCAATTTAAAAAAATTGTAGCGTTATGTAAATCAAAAGGGGTTCCGTTAGTACATACAGATACTTCTGCAATCAACCGTAAAGCACCGAATGTAAATCACCAAGGTGTAGTTGCATACTGTGCGCAAAGAGAATATGCAACGGTGGAGGAAATTTTAAAAGTTGCTGCAGACCGGAATGAGCCGCCGTTTATTATTGTGGCTGATGAAATTGTGGATCCCCACAATTTGGGAGCCATTTTGCGCTCTGCCGATGCTTTTGGCGCCCACGGTGTAATTATTTCTAAACGCAGAGCGGTTGGGTTAACTCCTTCGGTGGCAAAAGCCAGCGGTGGTGCAATTCATTATATTCCCGTGGCACGGGTGGCGAATCTTGTGCAAACGGTGGAAGAGATAAAAGCAAAAAATATTTGGGTCTACGGTTGTGATATGGCCGGCGAAAATGTTTATTATGACCAGGACTATTCCGGCGGCGTGGCTTTGATCGTAGGCAGCGAGGAAGCTGGTATATCTCGCCTCTTGCGTGATAAGTGTGATTTCTTTGTCCAAATTCCCATGAAGGGAAAGATCTCTTGTTTAAACGCCTCGGTAGCGGCTTCTGTAATTATGCAAGAAATAGCAAAGCAAAGGAGCAAGTAAAATGAACTTCGATCCAAAGGATCAACAATCTGCATTAGATGAGATCATGGCAAAGATCGAAGCGATTCAGCATGAGTCGCAGGTGATCGAGTCTTCTAAAAAACTAATTGAAAACTGTGAGCAAAAATCCGAAAGCGAAAGAGACGCTTCCTCGGTGGTGGATGAAAGCCTTTTCGATCAAATTATGAACGAAAAGAAAGTGATTGATCAACCCAAAGAAAAATCTGCTATACGCCGGTTTATTGACGGAGATGAGGATGAAAACGACGAAGACGAGCAACCGGAGTTTTCTGCCCTTTATGAGGATCAACCGGAAGATATTGAAGATTTTGAAAGAGCAGAAGATAAGGACGAGATCTATCGGGATTTGAAAAACACCGTTGGAAAAATGGCGGTTAAAATGTCATTTTTATTTATACTGTGTTTAGTGTCGATATATCTTTTTATTGCAGGATTTCATCCGGCGCTTTTTGCAAATAAAACAGATAGCGTTTGGTTTAAGATTGCCTTTCTGTTTTTGGATATTTTGGCAATCGTTGTATCGGCTGGGATCTTTGCAGAAGGTGCAAAGCGGTTGCTCCATGCCCGTGCTGATACTGATACGCTCCTTGCGGTTTTGTGGCTGTCGGTCACACTCGCCCGTGTTGTTGGCATGATTAAGCCGGATCTTTTGCCGCATTTATTGAATTTTGAACCGATGCTCATGTTTGGATTGTGGTTCAATGTAATTGCAAAAAAGAAAATCGCATCAAATATTATGAGAAACTTTAAAAGGGTGGCGGTTTCTGCAGATAAATTGACTGTAAGTGTACCGGCATCTTGTGAAACGAATAATGAGCTTATTTTGGAAACCGGGGAGGGCGGAGAAGTGATGTATGCACATCAAACCGCTTTGGTTTCCGGCTATATTGAGCATAGTTATAGTGATTACGAATGGGATCGTAAAATGGAACGGCTGTTTTTTGTAAACATCGTTGCAGTGTTGGTGAGCAGCATTGCAATATCACAGTTAGCGGGAATTGGGGCGGCTATCCTATTTCCGGCGGCCGCATTTTCTATCTCGGTTCCTTTCTTTTCTCGGTATTATTATGCTTCCTCCATTGCTAAAAACGGTAAAAGAAACCGCAAAAACGGCGGCGTCCTTACCTCTGCCCGATCTGCAAAAAAATTGGAGGATGCTGATCTTATGATCATTTCCGAAGAGGATTTCCTTGGAAAAGATGCTGTTTTGTTGCAGGGCGTAAAAGCTATGGGTGAAATGAACATTGATGATCTGATCACCAACATAGCCGCATTGTTTAATAATGTGGGAACCCCGCTGAAGCCGTTGTTTTTAAAGATGATCGATTCAAACTCCATATCACTGCCTCGGGTAGACGATATTTATTATCATGCCGGAATGGGATATACCTGCTTGATCCACAGCAAGATGTTCCTGGTAGGGAATGCTAAACTTATGGAGAAGTTTAATATTGATTTTCCAAAGCAATTACTGGAAATGCAGTTGAAAAAAGGGAGATACCCTGTTTATGTGGCTTATCAAAAGCATCCTGCCGGAATTTTTATTGCCAGCTATGAGCATAATTCGGATACGGAAAAAGCGATACGCCTAACTGAGGAAGAACAGGTGAGTATAGGGATTGTTTCAAATGATTTTCTGTTTAACGAAAAGTTACTCCATACTCTTTATCCCACAAGTCATCCGGAGTTGTTTCACTTTATTTCGCCTAAAACCGGTACGGCTTGCAGACCGTTTTTGGCACGGCGTGAAAAATCCGATGATTTAATCGCATCGGTTAGTGGTTTACGTGGATTGATCTCCAGTTTGTATAGTGCCAGTAAGCTGCTAACGGCACTGAAGATCAACGGTATTATTCGTATTTTATATATGGTCTTATCGCTACTGCTGATCTTTTTTATTGCTTTGGCTGGTTATTCTGCCAACACTGCACTTCAAATTTTAGCGTTTCAAGCTATTTGGATGCTGCCGATTTGTGCAATTTGTATGTTTTGCAAATAATTGATTAAATGCTTGCATTTTGTTTGTTCATATTGTATAATGTGTTTATGAATTTAATGCTTTCCTATAGGGAAAAGCGAAAGGAGATCTTGTCATGAGCACAGAAGCAAAAAACATTCGTAATGTATGTTTGATCGGTCATAAGGGTAACGGTAAAACCACACTGGCTGAGTCGATGCTTTATTTTAGTAAAGTAACCGAGCGGTTGGGTAAGATCGAGCAAGGAAACACGATCCTGGATTTTGATGCAGAGGAGATTAAACGCAAGTTTTCAATTTCTCTATCTATGGCATCTTTTGAATATAAGAATACAAAGATCAATATGATCGATGTTCCCGGCAACTACGATTATGAAGGTGATCAGATTTCCGGTTTAGAGGTTGCAGATCTCGCCTTGATTGTACTTACTGCCAAAAATACCGTTTCTGTGGGTACAGAAAAGGCTTGGCAAAAAACAGAAGCCAGAATGCTTCCTCGTGCATTCTTTATTTCGGGTCTTGATGATCCTAATTCCGATTTTTATAGTATCGTAGAGCAGTTGCATGCTAAATTCGGCGCAAATCAAATACTACCGATCACATTGCCTATTATAGAAGATGGCAAATTAGTGGGTACTGTCAATGTGATCACCAACGAAGGCTATCGTTTTGGTGTGGGCGTTGTTCCTGTTCCTGCTAATATGCAAGATAAGGTGAATACCTATTATGATTCGGCACGGGAGGCCATCGCTGAAACCGATGATGCTCTGATGGATAAATTCTTTGGTGACGAAGAGTTTACACCGGAGGAAATGCTGGAGGGTATGCGTAATGCAGTTGCCCAGCGGTTGATTTATCCCGTTTTCTGCGGTGTTCCCACGGAAGTGCGGGGTATCTATCAGTTGCTGGAATCCATTGTTGATTATTTTCCTGATCCCTTGTGTAAGGGTAGTGCCACTGTTTTAAAGGGCGGGGAAGAGGTTGAACTGCCTTGCGATGCTGCCGGCCCGATGGTTCTGCGTGTATTTAAAACTGTTGCCGATCCCTTTGTGGGTAAAATGTCTTTCTTCAAGGTTTATTCCGGTGTTGTAAAAAAAGATGCAGCCTATATCAATACCACCCGTGAAGAATCCGAAAAGATTGCACATGTTTATACACCCTTTGGTAAAAAGCAAGTGGAGGTATCCTCTTTGCAAGCAGGTGATATTGGTGTGTTTACCAAACTGGCTGTTACCGGAACATCTGATGCCCTGTGCGATAAAGATTATCAAGTTACCTTTGCTCCCATTGCGTTCCCCAAAGCAAACTATAAGAAGGCTGTGATCTCCAAGGCAAAAGGCGATGAAGAAAAGATTGCTCAGGGAATTAACCGTATGATCGAAGAAGATCCCACCTTGAAGATGAAGGTGGATTCTGAAACAAAGCAAATGGTTCTGTCCGGTTTTGGCGACCTGCAGTTGGACGTTGTTGTGTCTAAATTGGCATCCAAATTTGGCGTAAATGTTGATTTGGGTGAGGTGAAGGTGCCTTACCGTGAAGCTATTCGTAAGAAGGTCAAAGTAGAGGGTAAGCATAAGAAACAATCCGGTGGTCATGGCCAGTATGGTCATGTTTGGATTGAATTCGAACCTTTGTTTGAGGGTGAATTCGAATTCGCAGAATCAGTATTCGGCGGTGCTGTTCCCAAAAATTATTTTCCTGCTGTTGAAAAGGGGTTGCGTGAAGCGATCAACAAGGGTGTTTTAGCAGGCTATCCCGTTACCGGCTTGAAAGCCACCCTGCTGGATGGCTCTTATCACCCGGTGGATTCTTCTGAAATGGCGTTTAAAACCGCCGCTTCCATTGCTTTTAAAGAGGGAATGAAGGCTGCAAGTCCGGTCCTTTTGGAACCGGTGGGCACATTGGAAGTTCATGTTTCCGATGCTTTGATGGGAGACATTATCGGCGATATTAATAAACGCCGCGGGCAGATCCTTTCGATGGATGCTGCTGAAACCAGAGGTTATAAACTGGTGACTGCAATTGTTCCCATGAGCGAAATGAACTCTTATGCCATGGATCTTAGAAGTATGACCCATGCTCGTGCAACCTTTAATTTCGAGTTTTTAGAATACCGTGAGGCACCTGCCAATATTACCCAAAAGGTGATTGCAGAGAAAACTGAATAAAACTTTTATACAGACCATATAAATTATTGTAATCTATTCGGAAGAGGGATGAACTATGTTTATATGGTCTGTAAAATTGAACCGCAATTTAATCTGGGGTATTTGTGCTGCTCTATGTCTTACTATTGGCGCTGTTGCTGTGTTTTCTCCCAAGGAGGCGACCGATGTGCTGAAACATTCGGTGGACACTACTGCCAAAACAAATGAGCAACAGGTTGCTTTTTTAAAAGCATTTGGTTATGATGCAGAGGCGGAGCCGATATTGATTGAGGAAATTATTATTCCCTCGGAATTTGACGAAAGTTACGAGGAATATAATAATTTTCAAAAACTCAGCGGGTTTGATCTATCTAAATATAAAGGCCGCAGAGTAAAAAAATATACATATACCGTTTCCAATTACCCTGAACAGGCGGAGGGTGTGGTAGGCAACCTTTTGATTTATAACGGTAAGGTGATTGGCGGAGATATTTCAAGTACTCTGCAAAACGGTTTTGTACATGGTTTTGTAAAGGAATAAAAGGCTGCGCCTTT
>JAZSRD010000091.1:0-46146 GCA_045538295.1 Eubacteriales bacterium | reverse complement strand
TTTCTCAGTTGACCATATATTTCTTTTCTCCGGTATTTCGGCGCATATACTATATGATATTGGCATCGATAACTTGAATGGGCTGTACGCTTTATTTCATTATTTGTTCTTTTCATTTGTTAAAAACCTCCATGATTTTTTTGGTAATGCGGTCGCCAAACCATTTACCATTTTATCATGGAGGTTTTTCTCATGCTAAAGCTTTTTATCTTCCCCCAGTAGAACTGGGGGTTTATTTCCACGCCTAAAGGCACCAAATAAACAAAAACAGCCCGCCGATCGGCGGGCTGTTTTTGCTTATTTAGTTTTGGGGGATCTCGTAATAATAAGTTTCTCTGGTAGCATATTCCACGTCGGTTCTGCTATATCCCACTTGTATCACGTACCTATCCTCTTCATAGATCAACCGAGCAGAAGAAATTTCTACAATTCCAATCGGCAGTTTCAAATCCGTTTCAATCTTTTTCAAAATCTGATCCTTGGTAAGGTTTTGCAATAAAGATGCATCATATAATAATGTTTCCTCTTTACTGATGGAGCTGCTACCTAAAGTTCCATCTAAATTCACATTGACCACTGCCCTGGCGCCGAAAACAAAATCATCTGATCCGTATGTTTTTGCAAAAAACACTTCATGGCCCATCAAAGCAGAGGAGCAACGATAAAGAATCAGTTCAAAGCCGTCAACACGATCTCCGTATAACTGGAGCGCATATTTCCAAGCCAATGATTTTGCTTCTGTTTCGGTAAGTTCCTCCACAGAACCATCAATCTCCGATTCACCATGATCCACATAACGAACCAGTTCACCGTCTTGATTATAACTATAGTTATTCTGATCTTCATCCGTATAAATATCTACTGTCGTTTTTCCGCTGGAATCGGTCACAGAGTAATCCAAGATCTTTTCTTTTTCACCCTCAGTGCCATCTATTTGTATGGTTTTTGTTTTTTCTGCATCTTTCCGCTCATAGCGAGTATCGCTATGAGTGATCTCATCCATGTTTCGATCATTCTCTAAACCAGCATAGATCAAAATTCCGCTACCGACCAACATCAAAACAATCGAAACAGTGGCTATCGTAATAATCAGTTTTTTACGCATATCTCTCGCCCCTTTCAAATTCAACTACTATTTCAACTACTATCACCCAATAGTTAACGCTGTTAAGTTACTTGAGCCCGTATAAATTGCCGAAATATCATCATAATATGCAGCATTATCCTCCATCCAAGCATTTGTTTCTGAAATTGCTTCTGCGACATTATACCCATAGTAAAGATATTCGTAGAATTTATCATGCCAAGGAACAATATCCAAATGATCAATCGCCGCCTGCCAGCCAATACAACACATTACACCTTTGTTTACTGCTGTATCAACCAAATTACCCAACTCACTATCCGTTTCTCCCGAATGGCAACTTGCAAAGATCAATAATTTTAATTTTGCAAGGTCCCCGCTCTCATATCTTCCTAAACCCGCATTGTGTTCATCACCATAAATATAGGTATTGGCGCGCAAGTATGAATTTTCTTTGAACATTACTCTTCCTGCCTCTCCATGACTCGCTATTACTGCCAAATCGCTTTGAGGAAATGCATTATAGGCGGTTGCTGCATAATTATTTAAGAATTCGCCAGCATCATAACCCATTTCCCAAAGATGCGGCAAAATACTATCTGCATTGTCACGACTATCAAATCCTCCATACCCGGTTAAAGCATTAAAGGTAAAAACCTTTCCCACACGTTGTGTTGTATAAAGTTTTCCTCTAAACAGATAGGATGCCGAGGTTGAATAACCGCTTTTTGTTTTTATCTTTATCGTATAAGTTACACCTGCATACACATATGCTGTAATCAATTCATCATTGTTTGATTTTTTCTCCGATTTTGCAATTAAAGCAGAGCCATCACTTTCATACAAACTATAATTGATAATTGCAACCACTTGGAATATTTCCCAACCAAAAATTAGCTGATCCGTTTTGACTAAACGTAATTTTCCACCAATCCACATCCGATGTAGATGAAATTTTACCGTAGTTATTATAATTATCATATGTAATATCAGCTTTACTGTAAGTGTTGTTGTTCTCGCTTTCGTTTTGGTCTACTGCATATGCCGGAAATGAAATCAACAAACTCAACAAAATTAAAATGGTTAAAATCGATATTGTCCGATGCTTGATTTTTATCATCATTGTAGCTCTCCTTTCCTCCTTGGCTCAAACACATATCAAGTAAAAAAGCGCAGAAACTGCATTTTATATCGACAGTTTCTGCGCTTACCTGGATAGGAGCAAGGCATTAGTTCTAAAGGGAATGCATTGCTTTTCCGCAAAACCATCGCATTCATTTACATAAATCAAAAACATAATGCATCTTCCTTTATTCTTTATAATCTAATTATATGCTATTTTTAAATATATGTCAATATTTTTAGACTATTATCAAATTATCGCTCATTATTAAAATCTCTCTTGATAAACCATTTCTATTTATTTTTATATTCTCACTTCAAAATCCTTACGGCATTTGGGGCAGCACACCGTGTGCTTGCCTTTTTTATTAGGCAGGCGCAGGGTCGCTTTACAATAGGGGCAGGTGCGGTAGCGGTGGGTCTTGCGCTCTTTGAATTTATTCTTTTGCAGGCGGAACCAGCCCTTGATCTTGCCGGAGATCTTCAAATACTTTTGATTTTCCAACTGCCGCTTATAAATATTTTTAGAAAAGATCCGGAAAAACATCCAGATCATCATTAACAGCGAAACAATATAAAAGGGGGATAAAAAAATAGCAAGAATTGCACAGATCAAATATCCCCAAAGGAGGGCACGGTTCAGTTGATCCACCCCGTAGCGCCCGTACATAAACCGAGCTAATTTTTCACGAAACTTCATATATTTTCTCCTTTCTTAACAGTACGGACAACAAAGTTTTGCCAAGCAAAGCCCCATACAAATGGGATTCATCCCGCCCCGGGGCATTTCAAAACCACGCCCATAGGTTTCATATGCCACACCGGAATATTGCAGCTGGTTCAAAAGGCTTTGGTATTCCCCATTTCCCGGCTCCATCTCCACCGCTTTGCGGGCAAACTCCAACGCCTGGGTGCGGTTTCCCACCCCCGCATGAGCATAAGCGGCAAGAAAATACCACTCTGCATTGCGGTTTTGGATCCGATTGAGTACGTTGAACGCCTCCCGATAACGACGATAGTGCAAATAGTGACGCACCGCTGTCATTTCCGGAGTGGAACCTTGGCCCGGCCCCTGACCGCCATACCCATAGCCATAGCCGGCATCGGCAGTCTTACCCTGCCGCTGGTTTAAGATCTGGTCGTAGGCAGCGTTGATCTCTGCCATCTTCTTTTGGGCAAACTCCCGATCCGGGTGAATATCCGGGTGGTATTGCTTTGCCAGCTTGCGGTATGCTTTTTTGATTTCTTCATCCGAGGCACTGGAAGAAACTCCCAACACGCCGTAAGGATTATCTATCATTCTTTTTCTCCTTTTTATATTGGGTCCATACGCCGGAATAGATCACATTTCGCAAAATATCCAGGTGCTCCACCAAAGGAAGCCGCTCCAGGATCAACGCCGCTTCCCCCAACGTGTCTTTCAGCATGGCTTCTACCCGTTGCTCATAGTCCGGCAGATCGCAGATCAAGGTCATGGGATTATAACTCCCCTTTTTGCGATCCTTGTGCAGATCCTCATAGGCATCCATCCAATACACAAACCGCCCCAAGGCCTCTCCGAACCGGCGGCAATCCTCTGCCCAAAAATCCTTTTGATACACAAACAACTGCCCCAACAAACGACCGAAAACATTCGCCGCCGTATCCAGATCCCGGGGAGCTTTGCTCTCTTCTCGGCTCAATTCCGCCATGCCGTCTACCACCGCTTTTGCTTGGCGGGGATACGCCTTTTCGATGGCAGGAATATAGCGGGCAAGATATTTGGCGGCGGTTTTGGCAGACTTTTTCTTTTCGTCTTGCCAATCGTCCAGCATATTATAGTATGCCAGCAGAATATTCATGGATGCACCGTAGTCGATTACCGCATTTTCTGCCATGGCACGCCGCTTGGCAGGATGCACCACACATCTGCCGGTATGCTCCCGAGTTTCCGGATCCAAAAGATCCGCCAACAGCAGTACCATAAAGGTTATATCATAGTTCAGGGTCAGCCGCCCTAAATTTCCGTATTGCTTTTTGAGGCTGCGGCAAAGCCCGCAGTAATAACTGCGATAGATTTTTTGCTGTTCCTCATTCAATTTTTCCATATTGGCAACAACATATCCAAACAAAACCGTCACCTCCCTGATATTAATAATATCATAAACCCAAAACTGTTTTTTGTGTTGAACAAATTGTAAATTTTACATAAACTTCCATTCCAAGGGAACTTCTTTACTTCTTATTCATATATTAAAAGGAAGTTACTTTTCCAAAAAGGAGTTTTTGATATGGCAATTAAAGTTGTGATCGATGCCGGGCACAACCCTCAAGGGGTCAACGCCGGCGCAGAGGGAAATGGGCTACGGGAGCAGGATATTACCTATGAGGTGTCCCAATTATTAGCAGAACTATTGCGTGCCAACGGAAATTTTGAGGTACGCCTTACCCGCAACACCCCCGACGAGGTGCTGGGCACCTCCAATGCTACCAGCCTGCAGGAGCGGGTACGGATTGCCAACGAATGGCCGGCGGATTATTTTATCAGCATTCATGCCAACGCTGCCACCAACCCGAATGCCAACGGCACCGAAGTGTATACCTACCGTAATACCGGCGCCGCCCATGAGCTGGCAGAGGATATTCAGGAGGCCATTGTAGAAGAGATGAACATGCGGGATCTGGGGGTAAAGACCAACCCCTCTCTCTATGTGCTCCGCCGCACTGCCATGCCGGCACTCTTGGTGGAGCTGGGCTTTATTACCAATGCAGAGGACGCCCGCAAGATGAGCGAAAATCCGGAAGGGTTCGCCCGTGCCATCTATAATGGCATGCTGGAGTATTTTGATCTGAATGATTAAATCTATAAAAACACGCCCGACTTTTTAAGTCGGGCGATCTTTTTGCAGTTTCATCCCAAGACGAACCAAAAATGGTGAGATCCTGTTCACCCGAGCCGCAGGCGTATACCGATACGTCAAGGTGAGGTTGGACGGGAGATTGCCGTTTTTCATCCGTCGTCAGTCGTCGAAGCCGTTGGGATTGTTCTTTTGCCATCTCCACAGATCAGCACACATATCGTCCAGGTTTTTCTCTGCCACAAAGCCTAATTCTTCCTTGGCTTTGGCAGTATCCGCATAGAGGGTTTCCACATCCCCGGGGCGGCGGTCCACGATCTTATAATTGATCTTTACTCCGCTTGCCTTTTCGAAGGCATGCACCACATCCAGCACACTATAGCCTTCGCCGGTACCCAGGTTATAAATGTACACTCCCGTTTTGCCGGTTTGCCCTTCCAGGGCTTTAATATGTCCCTTTGCCAGGTCTACCACATGGATATAATCCCGCACGCCGGTACCGTCGTGGGTATTATAATCGTTGCCGAATACCGAGAGGCATTCCCGCTTGCCGATAGCTACCTGGGAGATATAAGGTGTTAAGTTATTGGGGATTCCTTGGGGATCCTCGCCGATCATGCCGCTTTCATGGGCACCCACCGGGTTGAAATACCGCAGCAGGGTCACGGTCATATCCGGGTTTGCGTTGGCAATATCGGTGAGCATGATCTCCTGCATCAGTTTAGTTTGCCCATAAGGGTTGGTGGCGCTGGTGGGAAAATCTTCTTTAACAGGCACCACCTTAGCATCGCCGTAAACAGTGGCGGAAGAAGAAAACACGAACTGCTTTACGCCGTATTTTTTCATGGAGTTCAAAATATTCAGGGTGCCTACAATATTGTTATTGTAGTATTCCCAAGGCTTTTGGCAACTTTCGCCCACTGCCTTTAAGCCGGCAAAATGGATCACCGCATCGATCTTCTCGGCGGCAAAAATCTCATCCATGGCAGCAGCATTCAGCATATCTGCCTCGTAAAACTTAAAATCCTTACCGGTGATAGTGCGAACCCGATCCAATGCTTTGGGCTTGCTGTTATAGAAATTATCAAACACTACCACTTCGTAGCCTGCGTTCAACAGTTCTACCACGGTATGGGTGCCAATATAGCCGGCACCGCCTGTTACTAATACCTTCATTCTTCATTTTCCTCCTTGGTATAGTCGCTAAGTTCGATCCGCATTTGGGACAAACTGTTTTCGGTGGTTTCGGGTTGCCATTCCGCCAAACGCCCGGCGGCGGGAAGCTCCTGGGCATTTAATATAATGTGGAAGCAGGTATGATCCCCCTCCCGCTCATAAACCAATGTGCCTCCTTGCAGCTCCAGCAGTTTCTTTGCCATAACCAAGCTGAAGCCCAAACCCAACACACCGTTTTTATCGGCGGTACGGTAGCCCCAGCTAAAGAGCATGTTGGGAGATTCCACCCCTCTGCCATCGTCCCGCACGGTAATGCAAACCTGCTCACCCCGGCGGGTAACACTCACCAGGGTCATTCTGTTTCTGAACCGCAAGGCGTTGCTGAGCAAGGTAGAGAGCACCAATTCCGTTTCTTCCGGCATCATCTGCACATAAAGATCCCGCTCAAAAGGCACCATTTTGATCTGCGCCTCCGGTTCGATCTCATTGGCGGTCTTTACACAGTTGGCAGTAAAACTGCCCACATCTACCGGCACCGTATATTCATAGGTTCCCTGCCGATCCAGCAGTTGATACAGATGATTTGCCATCCGCAGGATCCGGCGCACATCTTCGCCCAGCTCCTTACCCTCTTTAGATTCCAACCCCAGCATTTGTGCTTGCCCGTAGATCCCGTTCAGATAACTGTTCAGTTTCCCTTGGGAATTGCGCAAAATATGGAGCAGGCTTTGCCAATCGGGAATAGAGTTGGGGCTTTCCTCCACGCTGATCACTATATAAAGCTGATCCTCGTACGGATAAGGTGTTAAATAAAGGGTGATGCAGTAATCCCCAACCCGCTCGGTAACTGCGGTGCCCCGATAATATTTCAGGCAACGCCGTATCTCTTTCCAAACCAAAAGAGATAATAACGCAGAGGGTTCCTTTTTATTCAACCGGTTCAGCAGGATCTGCACCGGCTCGTTGGCAAAGATCAATTCTTCCTTTTCGCTGTATATCATCACAGGCTTGGGCGCCTCCTGATACAAGCCGGCAAAAAAATCTTTTGCAGTTGTCATGGAACTCCTCCTTTGCTTGATATTAATCCATTAAAGTATTATATAATAGAAAAAAGGTTTTGTAAAGAGTTTCACCGGGAAAGAAAAAAATTTTCAAAAATTAAATAAAAGGGGTTGAAAAAATTGTTTTTTCCTCTATAATAGGCGGTGAAATGAGCATGTAAGGGGGTCTTCCACATGTGATCAGATGAAATGCGGAGCAGAATTTCCGCGTTTGGCAAAAGGGTTTTCTCGGCTGCTTTTTTTGCAGGGCGCCATCTGCCGGCCGAGGAACGAGCTGCGTTTTCCTGCGGGGAAAACGCCGTGCGCCCGTATTCTCTTTACGTTATGAAGTCGATACGTTTCATCTTTTCATACATGCATGGAAAAAGAGCCCTCTTTTTCTTTTTATTGGCAATGGTAGCAGCCCTGGGAATGATCCTGCTGCTGCCCACCATTATAATCGGCAACCTAGTGGATCACGTTTTAGAAGCCGAAACCGCTCTAACCTGGGTGGAGCATGCACTGGGCATCCAATTAGGCATGAGCAAGGCGCAAATGCTGATCCGCTATGTGCTGGGCGTGGTATGCATCACACTGTTTTCCACCATGCTGCGCTATTTGGTGCACTACGTTTTACACAAGATCGCTTATAAAACCGGCGGCCGTATCCGGCTGGCGCTTTATGAAAAACTGCAAGCTCTAAGCGCAGACTTTTACGCCCACACCCCCAGCGGCGAGTTGATCGCCAACCTGACCTCCGACATTAATCTGATTGAAGACATGATCTGCAATCAGTCTTATAACTGGATCAAAAGTATCTCGCTCTTTATCTTTACCGTGGGGATGCTCTTTTATTACAACACCGAGCTCACCTTGATGCTGACCGCATTTTTACCCGTTATTGCGGTGTTGAGTTTTATCATCTTCCGCTACACCCGCGCCCTGCACCGGCGGCTGCGTGATAAATTCAGCGACATGAACACCTACGTAAACGAAAATTTAGGCGCCTACCGGGTGGTAAAAGCCTTTGCCCGGGAGCCCTACGAAAACGGCAGGCTCACAAAGATCAGCACCGAATATCAGGACATTGCCGTGGATAACGCCAAACAACGGCTGAAGATCTCCACCCCTTTGCATTTGGTAAGCCGCTTAATGTCCATCTTCGGTTTATGTGTTGCCGCCATTTACGTGATCCGAGGCGACATGACCATCGGTATGCTAACGATCTTCAACACCTTTGTGTTCAATCTGCAAGAGCCCATTCGCACCATTACCAACCTGATCAGCGTGACCCAGCAGGTAATGGTATCGGCACAAAAGATCTATGATCTTTACACCACCGATCCGGATGTGGAAAACAGCCACCATCTGCAAAGCAAGCACGGGCGGATCCGCACCATTGAGTTCCGGGATGTTTCCTTGGATCTGGGCGGTCACCGTATTTTAGATCATATTAACCTGAAGATCAAAGCCGGGGAGACCCTGGCGATCATGGGTCCCACTGGCGCCGGAAAAACCATTTTGATCTCTCTGCTGATCCGGCTTTACGATCCCACCGAGGGTTCTATCTACATCAACGGTGTGGATATTCGCCGTATTGATCTGCAAAAACTGCGTCGGGAGATCGCCATTGCCACCCAGGATGTGTTCCTATTCTCCGATACCATCGACAGTAATATTGCCTATTCCAACCCGGATATGTCGGAAGAAATGGTACACCAGATGGCAGAAACTGCTCAGGCGGCAGATTTTATTGAAAAGCTTTCCGACGGTTACGATACCATTATCGGCGAACGGGGCATCGGGCTTTCCGGCGGTCAGCGGCAGCGTATTGCCCTGGCACGGGCTGTTGCCAAGGATTCCTCGTTGATCATTTTAGACGACACCACCTCGGCAGTGGATATGGAAACCGAGGTTTCCATTTTGCAGGAACTGCGTAAGATCACCAACAAAACCAAGATCATTGTTGCCCAGCGCATCACCTCGGTGCAAGATGCCGATGAGATCATCATTCTGCAGCAAGGCAAGATCACCGAGCGGGGCAAGCACGAGGAACTGCTGGCGCTCAACGGTTACTATACGGAAATCTACCGTATAGCTCACCAGGATGAGGAGGTGGAGATCCATGGCTAAACGCAACACCTACGGGGTAGACGAAAGTTTAGAAACCCCCTTTAACATCAAAAACCTTTTACGCTGTAAGCCCTACATCAAGCACAATATCAAAACCCTGCTCGGCGCTTTGATTTTTAGTATTTTAGCCACCGTATTCGGCCTTTTAGGACCCACCTATACCAAGATCATTATTGATGATTTTATTCCTGCCAAAAATGTGCGGGCGGTAGTTATTGTGGCACTTTTGTACTTTTTAACCTCCTGCCTGGCAGAGCTCTGTGCCTTTTTCCAAACTATATTGACCTCTAAATCGGGTCACCGCATTATCCACGAGATCCGAGTAGATATTTTTAAGCACATTCAGAAGCTTTCTTTTAACTATTTCGACAGCCGCCCCCGGGGCAAGATCCTGATCCGGGTGGTCAACTATGTAAACAATGTGGCAGATTTCCTTTCCAATGGGTTGATCAACATTGTGGTACAGGCGCTTTCTATTGTATTTATATTAATTTTTATGCTGCTGCTCAGCCCCAAGCTGACTCTTTGCGTTTTGGCTGGCTTGCCCTTTGTTATTTTATATTTAGTGCTGATCAAGGGGCGGCAAAGAAGAGCCTGGACCAACTGGAGCGCAAAAAACTCCAACACCACCGCTTATGTGAGTGAATCCATCAACGGCATGCAGATCACCCAAGCCTTTAACCGGGAAGGGGTAAACAAGGGCATCTATAAAACCTTGGTGGAAAAACTAAACAAAGCCCACATGAAAGCCGTTTCCATCAACCTGATGATGCCGGTGCTGATCGAAAACATCATGCGGATGGTGGTGTGCTTCCTCTACCTGATGGCGGTGCTGTTTTTCACGAAAGAAAACTATGAAGCCGGTGTGATCATTGCCATGGCTGCCTACGCCAACCGGTTCTGGGGACCCATTCAATCCATTGCCAACATCTACAATCAGTTGATCAATACAGGCTCCTACCTGGAGCGGATCTTTGATACCTTAGACGAAAAGGTAGACATTCAGGATCTGCCCGACGCCAAGGATCTGCCCCCCATCACCGGGCGGGTGGATTATGAAGATGTGACCTTTGGCTATGAAGAAGGCATCAATATTTTAGAACACATTGATCTTCATGCCGAACCGGGGCAGAGTATTGCTCTGGTTGGTCCCACCGGCGCCGGAAAAAGTACCATCGTAAATATCCTTTGCCGATTCTACGATATTCAAGGTGGCAAGATCAAATTAGACGGGCACGACATTAAGCATGCCACCCTCCGCTCCCTGCGCAGCCAGATGGGGATCATGCTGCAGGATAGCTTTATCTTTACCGGCACCATTAAAGAAAACATCCGTTACGGCAAATTGGATGCCACCGACGAAGAGATCATCGCCGCCGCCAAAACGGTGTGTGCCCACGATTTTATTATGAACACCGAAAAGGGCTACGACACAGAGGTCAACGAAAAGGGTTCCACCCTTTCCAGCGGTCAGCGGCAGTTGATCTGCTTTGCCCGCACCGTACTCTCCAACCCCCGGATCCTGATATTGGACGAGGCCACCTCCTCCATTGATACCGAAACGGAAAAACTGGTGCAGGAGGGCATTGCCAACCTGCTGAAAGGGCGAACGTCTTTTATTATCGCCCACCGTCTTTCCACCATCGCCAACTGTGACCGAATTCTATATATTGCCGATAGGGGCATTCAGGAGCAGGGTACCCATGAGGAACTGCTGGCGAAAAAGGGCCTATACTACAAGTTGTATACCGCCCAAATGGAAGACCACAATCACCACGCCAATCTACAACACACCAAATAAAAGGAGAAACATCATATGCGTAAATTAGGAATTTGCTTCGGTGGCAACGATGCCGAACACATTGAAAATCAGTTGCGAATCATTAAGGAAGCAGGCTTTGAAGCCGGCTTTCAAGGCTATCATAACCGGGAACAAGCCACCTTATGTTATGAGCTTTGCCGCAAGATAGGGCTGGAAAATGATTATACCCATGCACCCTTCGACGGCATCAACAATATGTGGCTCCCCGGCGAAGCCGGCGACAACATGCTCCAACGTTTATTGGACACGGTGGATTTTTGTGCCGATTACGGCATCACCACCACGGTGGTGCATCTGAGTTCCGGCTGGGATGCTCCCGCCATTAACGATCTGGGCCGCAGCCGCTACGATAAGCTGGTGGATCGGGCAGTAAGCAAGGGCGTAAACATCGCCTTTGAAAATCTGCGCAAGCTTGCCAATGTTGCCTTTGCTATGGAGATCTACGAAAATGTGCCCAACGTGGGCTTCTGCTGGGATGCCGGCCATGAGCTGTGCTACACCCCCAATGTTGAATTTATGCCGCTCTTCGGTGATCGATTAATAGCGGTACATCTGCACGATAACATTCAGGTCCGCACCGGTGATCTGCATATGTTGCCCTTCGATGGAAAGCGGGATTGGCAGCACGCCGCCGATTTGATTAAAAACTCCCCTTACAAGGGCCCCGTTATGCTGGAAAACAGTTACGATCCCCGCTTCTACGGAGATCTTACATTGGAGCAATTCTATGCCCGTGCTTATGAGGCCGCCTCGAAGATAAGAGATCTAATGGGTGAATAAAATAATGCCTGCTGTCCGCATAGCGAACAGCAGGCATTATTTTATCCTTATCCCGCCAACTGCCGATCCAGGCGGATCCGCTCGGTGAGCATGGAAATAAATTCCCCGTTGGTGGGCTTTCCTTTGGAACTTTTAACGGTAAAGCCGAAGATGGCGTTGAGCACATCAATATCACCACGGCCCCATGCCACCTCAATGGCGTGGCGGATGGCACGCTCTACCCGTGAAGCCGTGGTGTTGTTATTTTTTGCCACAGTGGGATACAGATCTTTGGTAATTGCTTTGAGCATATTACGGTCGTTTAACGAAAGCATAATGGAATCCCGAATATAATCGTAGCCCCGGATATGTGCCGGAACCCCCACTTCATGCATCAGCTCTGCCACATAGCGTTCCAGCTCGAAGCGCCCATCGTTGGGTTGCTCCTTGCCTGCCCGCTTAATATTCAAAATGGCAATAAACCGATCCCGGATAAATTGATAATCCAAAGGCGGGATCAAAAACAGATCGCCGCCGGCATCCATCACCTGCTGGGCAAGGCGATCGTTGGGCACCTGGGAAATTACGGCAAACACCGTATTTTTACAGTATCCCACCTCTTGCAGTGCCGCTAAAATATCGTAGCTGCTGCGCCCGGGCAAAAAGCTATCCATTACCACCACATCCGGCTGCAGTTCCGCAATTACCCGCACCCCATCGGTGCCGCTGCCGCAAACGCCCAACACCTCAAGACCCAGTGCCGAAAACCGCTCCCGGTTTTGCTGCGCCTCTTCTTCATCGTTTTGCATCAGCACCATGGTCATCTTCTCGTACGTTTCTTTCATCTTAAGTATTCCTCCTCAATTATGCGTGCGCAACACGCACCGGGGCTGCGTTTTTTTCGCCCCATTTGCCCAAATGATACCAAATTATTTCATCAAATACAGTCGAAAGATGTCTACTCTTTAAAAAAATCTGTAGTTTGATTTTTTAAAGATCAGCCCGCAGCCGGAGAAGGAAACGGGTCTTCGGCAGCCGATCTTTAAAAATACTTTTTCGGTGTGAAGCAGTTACACCGCAATTTCATCCTTTCTTTTGGTTCATTTGAATACGATATGTGCTCATTATACACATTTTGTGCTCGTTTGTCAAGAGATTTTTTAATTATCCTTGACTTTTGAGCACGTATTGTATATAATTTAGCCATAAGGAGGGATACTATGAGCACATTTTCAGAACGCCTGCGTACTCTGCGGGCGGAGCACCGCCTATCTCAACAGACCCTTTCCCATCAGTTGGGGGTATCCAAAAGCAGCATTAATATGTATGAACGGGGAGAGCGGGAACCGAATTTTGATACCGTATCTGCCATAGCGGCTTATTTCCGGGTGGATATGGATTATCTGCTGGGGCGGTCCCCTTACAAAAATAAAAAGGAATGGTTGGCATCTGTAAAAGAGGGGGCATTGCCCCAAAATCTTATACCGCCGGAAACCAACCGGGTGCCCATGCTGGGCGAGATCGCCTGCGGAGAGCCGATCTTTGCTCACGAAGAGCAAGGGGAATATGCAGAGGCCGGCTCCGGCATCCGGGCAGATTTTTGCCTGCGTGCCAAGGGAGATAGCATGATCGGTGCCCGGATCATGGACGGAGATCTGGTGTTTATCCGCAAGCAGCCCATGGTGGAAAACGGCGAGATCGCCGCTGTGATCATTGGCGATAGCGCCACATTAAAGAGGGTGTACTACTATCCTCAAGAGAATATGCTCTCCCTTTCGGCAGAAAATCCCCGCTATGCGCCCTTGATCTATGCCGGGGAGGAATTGAGCCAGGTTCGTATTTTGGGAAAAGCCATTGCCTTCCAAAGCCATTTGAACTAAATTTTGTTGATTTATATTGACAAAGTTTCCGATAAATGGTACCATTCCGATATAAATAAAATAATGCCGATGGAGGCGCAGTATTGAAGAGTACCGGTTTTTATGGGTTATAAAGGAAACCGTAGAAAGGCAATACTGCCGAAGTTGCACCTTTCCCAACCCCGGATAGGTGCGGCTGGGCCGGCGCAAAATATGCGTCGGACTGTCACAGATTGTGGAGTGCCATCTTGGGAATTTTCCTGCAAAAGATGTACTTCCGCCTCTTTTGCAGGTTTTTATTTGCCATTACATATAATAGGAGGAAAAAGAAAATGCAAGCAAAAAAACTCGTTCCCAAGCTGCTGATCGTGATCTTTGTGGTTGCGTTCGGTATCCTTTGCGCTGCTACCGGCTCCATTACCGAACCCGTGGGCACGCTTTGGTCCCTGTTTCCGCCGATTGTGGCAATCGGCCTTGCCCTGATCACCAAGGAGGTTTACTCCTCGCTGTTCGTGGGTATTGTGGTGGGCGGCCTGCTCGCCACCAAATTCAACCCCATCCATACCATCGACTCCGTTACCACCGAGGGCTTTATCTCTGCGGTATCCGGCAGCGCCGGCATCTTTGCCTTTTTGGTATTCCTGGGTATTATCGTGGCACTGCTGAATAAAGCCGGCGGTTCTCAAGCGTTCGGCAACTGGGCAGCCAAGCACGTGAAATCCAAGATCGGCGCTATGCTCGCCACCTTTGCCTTTGGCGTGCTGATCTTTATCGACGACTATTTCAACTGCCTTACCGTGGGCGCTGTAATGCGTCCGGTTACTGATAAAGCAAAGGTTTCCCGGGCAAAGCTTTCCTACCTGATCGATGCCACCGCCGCACCGATCTGTATGATCGCTCCCATCTCGTCCTGGGCGGCTGCTGTGGCATCCTACGCCCCCGAAGGCCAGGGTATTGCTCTTTTCTGCAAGGCAATTCCCTATAACCTTTATTCCCTGCTTACTTTTGTGTTCATTATTGCCATTGCGCTGATGAAATTTGATTTTGGCCCCATGAAGCTCCACGAAATGAATGCCGAAAAGGGCGATCTCTTTACCACCGGTGAACATGTTGGCGATAATATTGAGGAAGAAAAGGGTTCCACCAAGGGCAAGGTGATCGATCTGGTGCTGCCTATTATCGTGCTGATCGGCATCTGTGTGTTCGCCCTCTTCTATGTAGGCCGCTGCATGGGCGCAGAGTGGGTATTTGCTTCTGCCAATTACGATGCTTCCCTGGGCTTTATTGATGCTTTTTCTAACACCGACGCCACCGTTGGCTTACCCTGGGGCGGTCTGATCGCTTTGGTTGTGATCATGATCTACTTCATCTGCCGCCGCCTGGTAACCGTAAAGGAAGCCATGGAATGCATTCCCAAGGGCTTTATTGCCATGGTGCCCGCTATCTTGATCCTGACCATGGCAACCGCTTTGAAGAACATGACCTCCATGCTGGATTCCGATGCTTTTGTTAACAACTTATTGGCTTCTGCCAGCGGTTTAAGTTACTTCCTGCCCGCCATCATCTTCCTGGTGGCTTGCGCTATTGCTTTTGCTACCGGCACCTCCTGGGGCACCTTCGGCATTCTGATCCCCATTGTGCTCAGCGTATTCCCTGTGGGCAGTCCCCTGGGCATCATCTGTATGTCTGCCTGCCTGGCAGGTGCTGTGTGCGGTGACCACTGCCCCCCCATTTCCGATACCACCATCATGTCGTCGGCAGGGGCACAGTGCAACCACATTAACCACGTTTCCACCCAGCTGCCCTACGCCATTACTGTGGCAGGCGTATCCCTGGTTGGTTACCTGCTTTCCGGCTTTGTGCAAAACGTATTTGTGGTACTGGGTGTATCCATTATTTTGATGATTGCCACATTGTTTGTGATTCGCGCCATCACCAATAAAAAGGCCGCATAAACCCGCAATTGGGCATAAAAACACCGCAGATATTTACCGGCTTTGGTAAATATCTGCGGTTCTTTTTTTATTCGTCGTCTTCGTTATTTTCTTTTTCCAAGGGCTTATTACATTTTACATTTACAAAATCCACCCGGTGGAAATCCGTTTCTGTAACGGTGATCTCCAGTTCCTCATAAGTGAAACTATCGCCCTGCTCGGGAACCTTGCCCAGCTGTTCCATTACCCAGCCGCCCAAAGATACACTCTCCGCCTCGGCTTCCAGTTCCAGATCAAAGAATTCACAGAAATCGTCGATGTTAACGGAGCAATCCACCCGCCAAAGATCTTCGCCCTGTTGCTTGAATTCTTCTTCCACTTCATCGTGCTCGTCCCAGATCTCGCCCACCAATTCTTCCAAAATATCTTCCATGGTTACAATTCCGTAGGTGCCGCCGTATTCATCCAGCACCACGGCAATATGGGCTTTATTTTTTTGCAAAAGCTGCAGCAGATCGTTGATCTTTTCACTGCGCTGTACAAATAAAGGTGGGGTCATGATCTCGTTTAAGGGGCGCTTTGTAATACCGCTTTCGGTGTAAAAATCCTTTTGGTGGATCACACCCACGATATTATCGATATTTTCTTCATACACCAGTAAGCGGGAAAACTGCGTTTCGTAAAACCTTTTAGAGATCTCTGTTTTAAGCGTATCGGTGGAAACCGCTTCCAGATCGGTACGGTGGGTCAAAATATCCTCTGCCCGGCGTTCGGTAAACTCAATAGCGTTTTTCAACAGGTTTCCCTCGTCCTGATCGATACTGCCGTCTTGCTGAACCTCTTCCACCAGCATCAGCAGTTCTTCCTGGGACATCTTCGTGTCTTCTTCTACCTTTAATATTTTAGAAAGAAGTTTTTTCCAGGCAGAAAACACAAAGTTCAGCGGCATTAAGATCCAAATAAAAAACTGGAGCAGAGGGGCTGCAAACATCGCCCACTTTTCCGGCATATCCTTGGCAATACTCTTAGGGGTGATCTCGCCAAAGATCAACACCGCAATGGTGATCACCACCGTGGAAATGGTGGCGCCGTTTGCTCCGTAATAATGCAAAAAAAGCACTGTGCCCAAAGAGGATAGGGCAATATTCACCACGTTGTTGCCAATTAAGATGGTAGAGATCAGCCGATCGTATTTTTCCTCTAAACGAAGGGCTAATGCCGCCCGCTTATTGCCCTTTTCCACCATGGTCTTCATCCGGGTTCTATTTAAGGACGAAAAGGCGGTTTCGGTGGCGGAAAAATATGCCGAGCCGATCAGGCAGCAGATCATTGAAATAATGTAGATCGCCATAGGGAAAGGGTCGCTACTTATACTTGGGTCCATTTTTAAAAAGTTATCTCCTTTATTTTTTTGACAAAAAGACGCAAAAAAGCATACCTATCCCTTAGCAGGTGCAGGTATGCTTATGAATATAATACATATAACAGTTTCCGGTATCGTCGCTACTGTCGCTGTCCATGAATTACGTTTCGTCCTCCGTCAATAATAGTAAAGATAGTATATCAACAACTATTTCTTTTGTCAAGTTTTTTCATTGACAATCTTTTTAGTTCGTGCTAAACTCGGAAAAAAGGAAGTGAACCCCATGAAAATCATCGACTTTCACACCCATATCTACCCCGATGCCATTGCCGATAAGGCAACCAAAAGCATTCGGGATTTTTATGAATTTGAAGATGGCGGCGTGCACGGCTCTGCCGATTTTTTGCTGGAGCGGGGCAAAGCCGGCGGCGTTTCAAAATTTGTGGTATTACCGGTAGCGTTAAAACCAAGCCAGGTGCGCCACATTAATTGTTCCATGATCGACGAAGCCGCCAAACACCCGGAATTTTACGCATTCGGCACCGTTCATGCTGAAATGGAAAACATGATCGGTGAATTGGAGTTTATTGAAAAAAGCGGGCTTTACGGAATTAAGATCCACCCCGATACCCAACAGTTCAACATCGACGATAAACGGCTCTTTCCCCTTTACGACTATATCCAAGGCAAATTACCGATCATGATCCACACGGGGGACCATCGGTATGATTATTCCCACCCCCGGCGATTGGTAAAAATTTTAGAGAATTTTCCAAAATTAGAGGTGATCGGTGCCCACTTTGGCGGATGGAGCCTATTCGATACTGCCTACGAGCTACTGAAAAACGAGCGTTGCTGGGTGGATACTTCCAGCACCCGCCAATTTATAGGCGAAGCGGATTTTTGCAGGTTTATTGACCGGTACGGCGCCGATCGGGTGCTCTACGGCAGCGACTTCCCCATTTGGGACCCTAAAGAGGAAGCAGAATTTTTTATGCATCTGGGGATCCGGGACGTGGATAAAGAGAAAATTGCCTATAAAAATGCAGAAAAAATATTAAAAAGTGTTGACAAGAAAAAAAGTTTGCGTTAAAATGATGAAAAATCGCAAATGCAATGATGATATTAAGGGCTTGTATGCTTACTTTCAGAGAGCCGCCGGTTGGTGTGAGGCGGCAGAAGATGCAGGCGCCTGCCTCGTATCGGAGCAGGGTTTCTGAACACAAGCAGACGAAAGTAAGAAATCCCGGGTGATCCCGTAACAGATCAAGGGCTTGATGGAGTCCGATGAGTGGCTTCCCTTAAAAAGGAGGCAAGGCCGGGTGGTACCGTGGTCAAACTATTTTGTTGATCATCCCGCAGAGAAGTATTTCTCTGCGGGATTTTTTTAAGTTTTTATTGCCATCTGCAATATTAATCCACAGAAAGGAACTTGTGAAGATGAAGAAGATTATTGTTACCGATGTTTCCCTGCGTGCTTATGCGGAGCAGAAAAATGCCCTCTCCTTTCGGGAGAAGCTAAACATTGCCCAGTGGCTGGATACTGCCGGGGCCGATCTTGTGGAGCTACCTGCCCTTGTGCAAGGAAAAGAAGATACAGTACTCTGCCGCACCATTGCCGGTGCCCTAAAGCAGGCCGCCGTGGCCATGCCGGTGGGAGAAGATCCTGCTGCTGCATGGGATTGCATTAAAGATACCAAGGGTGCGGTTCTGCAGGTGATCCTGCCCACCTCCACTGTGCAGATGGAGTACCTTTACCATTTAAAGGCGCCCAAGATGCTGGAAAAGCTGGCCGCCCTTTGTAAAGAAGCCTCTGCCCTGTGCCCCCGGGTGGAGTTTGTGGCACAGGATGCCACCCGTGCCGAGGCCGGCTTTATTGCCGCCTGCTGTGAAACTGCCGCCAAAAACGGTGCCACAGCCGTAACGATTTGCGACGACAGCGGGGTTTATTTCCCCGAAGATTACATTCCCCTGGTTCAGGAAATTAAGGCTGCCTGCGATCTGAAGGTTTATGTGCAGCCCTCCGATGCCCTTTCCATGGCCGCCGCCTCCGCAGTGGAGGCAGTAAAGGCCGGGGCAGATGGTATTAAAACCGCCCTTTGCACCGGCTATCTCCATGCCGAGGTACTGGCCGATATTTTCCGTGCCAAGGCGGATACCTTAAACGCCACCTGCGGGCTGGATAACACCGGTATTCACAACATTATTGCCAAGATCTCCGGCAGCAAAAAAGAGGCGATCTCTGCTCCCGCTCTGCAGGAAACAGACACCGCCGCACTGCTGGATCAAAGCTGCACCCTTGCGGATATTACCGCCACGGTAAAAGAGTTGGGCTATGACCTGACCGACGAAGATAACGGCAAGATCTTTGAAGAATTCAAGCGGGTAATCGCTAAAAAAGAAACCATTGGCGCCCGGGAATTGGAAGCCATTGTGGCTTCTGCCGCCATGCAGGTGCCCTCCACCTTCCATGTGGTGAATTATGTGGTAAACAGCGGTAACATCATTACCGCCACCGCCAACCTGACCCTGGAAAAGAACGGAGAAAAGCTTAACGGCGTTTCCACCGGCGACGGTCCTATTGATGCCGCATTCCACGCCATTGAGCAGATCGTGGGGCATCACTACGAACTGGACGATTTCCAGGTGCAGGCCGTTACCAAGGGCCGTGAGGCTGTGGGCTCTGCCCTGATCCGCCTGCGTGCCAACGGCAAGCTTTATTCCGGCAACGGTGTTTCCACCGATATTATCGGCGCCTGTATCCGCGCCTATGTGAACGCTCTTAACAAGATCGTATATGAGGGATAATTAAGATGAAATTAGCATTTTCCACTAAAAATGTACCTGCCGAAAGTTATATCCGCCTTTGTAATTTAACGGCGGAATACGGCTTCGACGGTTTTGAACTGTATGATCCCCTGGCAGAAAAGAAAGCCCACGAGGATAGCATTCTCCACTCTGCCATGAACGCCGCCGCCAAGCGTAAACTGATCAACCGGCATATCGGCGTGGCAGTGGTCACCTGCCCTGAGGCAGTGACCGCCAATACCGATCCGGAACTGTTGAAGAATTATGTGAAACTGGCATCCCGTGCCTCTGCCGCCGGAGTGGTGGTACAAATTGAGGATACCGAGGCCGATTTAAAGGCGGTGTTTGCCCCCGCCATTGCAGAAGCGGAAGCCAACGGCACCCTGATCCTGCTGGAAACAGTAGGTGCTCTTGCCCACACCAAAAAGGTACTGGAGATCATCGGCACCTTGAGTTCTGCCTGCATCGGTGCCTGCTGGAATATCCGGGAGACCTATTTTACCGCCCGAGAGGATGCAGATACCACCATTCAAAACCTGGGCGCTTATATTAATTATGTGCGGATCGGCGACCAAAAGAACGGCAAAAACGTTTTGCTGGGCGAAGGCGCTCTGCCGGTGACCGAATTTATGAACGCCCTGCGCTCCTTAAATTACGAAGGCTATTTAGCCGTGGATTGGAATGAGGAGATCACCGACCCGGATATTGTGCTGACCCACTTTATCAGTTACATTTCCGGCAAACTGCCCACCGCCGAAAAGCCCCGGGAGATCTTTTACAACCGCAGCAAAACCGGCACCTTCCCCTGGAAAAAGTACGAGGTATTAGACATCACCTTTTCCCAAGTGTTAGACGAGATGGTTGCCCGGTACCCGGATCAATATGCCTTTAAATACACCACCCTGGACTACACCCGCACCTATACCCAATTTCGGGAGGACGTGGACCGTGCCGCCGCCGCACTGATCGCCATGGGCGTAAAGCCCGGACACCATGTGTCCATTTGGGCGACCAACATTCCCCAATGGTTCATTACCTTTTGGGCAAGCGTAAAGATCGGCGCCGTGCTGGTAACGGTGAACACCGCCTATAAAATTCACGAGGCAGAATACCTCTTCCGCCAATCGGACACCCACACCTTGGTGATGGTGGAAAACTGCCGGGATTCCGATTACAAGGGCATTATGGAGGAGCTTTGCCCCGAACTGAAAAACACCAAGCCCGGAGAGCCCCTTTATTCCAAGAACCTGCCCTTCCTGCGGAATGTAATTACCGTAGGTTTTCAGATGGACGGTTGCCTGAATTGGGATGAATTTATGGAAAAGGGAGACACTGTGCCTCGGGAGGAAGTGCGCCGCCTTGCCGCCGCCGTGAAGCCCGACGATGTGTGTAATATGCAATATACCTCCGGCACCACCGGCTTCCCCAAGGGAGTTATGCTCACCCACCGCAATATTATTAATAACGGCAAGACCATTGGCGACCGCATGGATATTTCCACTGCCGACCGCATGATGATCCAGGTGCCCATGTTCCACTGCTTTGGCATGGTGCTCTCCATGACCAATTTAATGACCCATGGCGGCACCATCTGCCCCATGCCCTATTTCTCCCCCAAATCCTCCCTGGCATGCATCAACAACGAAAAGATCACCTGCTTTAACGGGGTGCCCACCATGTTTATTGCCATGTTCAACCACGAGGATTTCCAAAAAACCGACTTTTCCCACATGCGCACCGGCATTATGGCAGGCGCCAACTGCCCCGCTGATCTAATGCGCCGTGCCGCCGCCGAAATGAACATGACCGAGATCATCAGCGTTTACGGGCAAACAGAGGCCTCCCCCGGGTGTACCATGGGTGAGGTCAACGAGGACCTGGATCATCGGGTAGAAACGGTAGGTTCCGCCTTCCCCGGCGTGGAATGTAAGATCATCGATCCGGAAACCGGCGATGAACTGCCCGACGGCGAAAACGGCGAATTTGTAGCCCGGGGCTTCAATATTATGAAGGGCTATTATAAAATGCCCAAAGCCACCGCCGAAGCCATCGATGCCGAGGGCTGGCTCCACAGCGGCGATATTGCCTGCCGCACTCCCGACGGCTACTATAAGATCACCGGGCGCCTGAAGGACATGATCATTCGGGGCGGCGAAAACCTTTACCCCCGTGAGATCGAGGAATTTTACCTCACCCATCCCAAGGTGCGGGATGTACAGGTGGTGGGTGTGCCCGACCAACGCTACGGCGAGGAATGCTGCGCCTGGATCATTCTGCACGAGGGGGAAACCTCTAATGAAGCCGAGATGAAAGAGTACGGTGCCTCCCACATGGCCATGCATAAGGTGCCCCGCTATTTTATCTTTACGGAAACCTTCCCCATGAACGCCGCCGGCAAGATCCTGAAATATAAAATGCGGGAAAATTCCATTGAGCAATTAGGCTTAAAATAATTTTAAAAACCTATTGACAAATTAAAAACACGGTGCTAAAATTATTCACAACTTTATATTTAAAAGCGATGACGAAGACGGAATCGGCAACGATTTTCACAGAGAGCCGGGGATGGTGTGATCCCGGTAAAGGACTGCTGAACTTCCCATCACTTCCGAGCTGAGGGTCCGAACTAAGTAGGCGCCCTTCGTGATTGCTGCGTGAATGCATACGGCTTGCTGGAGCCTGAGTGGCATCGTAAGATGCAATTTGAGTGGTACCGCGGGTATTGTGATTACAAGACTCGTCTCAAAGAATTTTGAGACGAGTCTTTTTATTTTATCTAATCAAAAATAATTTGGATAAAAAATAATTTGAGGGCGCATTAATAAAGCCGCCTAATACTATAAACTTTCTTTTTGAACGAGCAGATTTTTTGTTCTTCCAGGCAAAAGCACAGCGAATACTTTGTGTATTCGCGCGCATTTTAACGCAGAAGAACGGAAAATATGCCGTTTAAAAACGTGCTCAAATTATTTTTCATTCAAATATAGTAAAGGAGAAGAACTATGAACACCAACACTGCAATGCTTCGATTATCGGAAATCGCCGCCCGTATTAAGGAAATGCGGGACATTATGGGCTGGTCGGTGGGCGAAATGGCCGCCAAGACCGAAGTGAGCCGGGAGCAATACCTGATTTACGAAAATGCTCAGGCAGATATTCCTTTTACCTTTATCCATAAATGTGCGCTTGCTTTTAACGTGGAGCTTACCGAGCTACTGGAGGGCCATTCTGCCCGTCTTTCCAGTTACACCGTAACCCGCAAGGGGCAGGGCCAGGAAACCGCCAAGGAAGACGGTATCGACATTAAGAACCTGGCGCCCATGTTCCGGGATAAGATCGCCGAGCCTTACTATGTGCGATACGAATATTCCGCCGCCCAGCAAAACAAGCCCATTCACCTAACAAAGCACAGCGGCCAGGAATTCGACCTGATCCTGAGCGGCACCTTAAAGGTGCAGATTGGTGATCACACCGAGATCCTCCACGAGGGCGACAGCATCTACTACAACTCCTCCACCCCCCACGGCATGATCGCTGTGGACGGGCAGGATTGCGTATTCTGCGCTGTGGTACTGCCCGGGGAAGAAACCAAGGAAGCAACCGTGCGCAAGAGCATTGTAACAGCAAAAGCCTCCGAAAAACTGATCTGTGAAAAATTCATCCAAACAGAAGAAGACCAGCATGGCGGCTTGAAGAAGATCGATTTCACCAATACCGATACCTTTAACTTCGGCTTCGATATTGTGGATCAGATCGCCGATAAATACCCCGACAAACTGGCAATGCTCCACCTGGACGTAAATAAAAATGAGCGCCGCTTTACCTTTAAGGACATCAAGCGTGCCTCCAACCAAACTGCCAACTATTTTGCCTCTTTGGGCATTAAAAAGGGAGACCGGGTAATGCTGGTGCTCAAGCGCCATTATCAGTTCTGGTTTGCCATGGTGGCATTACATAAATTGGGCGCCATTGCCATTCCCGCCACCAACCAGCTCAAGGAGCACGATTTTGAATACCGCTTCACTGCTGCAGGTGTGAGCGCCATCCTCTGTACCTCCGACGGCGACACTGCAGATATTGCCACCGCCGCCGCCGAAAAATGCGGGGTACAAACCAAGATCATCGTGGGTGAGCCCAAAGAGGGCTGGCACGATTTCAACACGGAATATGCCCGGTTCTCCGGCAAATTTGAGCGGACTGCCGATACCTCTGCCGGGGATGATATTGCCCTGATGTTCTTTACCTCCGGCACCACCGGCAACCCCAAAATGGCTGCCCACAAGCACACCTACGCTTTAGGTCATTTTGTAACCGCTAAATACTGGCACTGCTGCGAGCGGGACGGCCTGCACCTAACCATCTCCGACACCGGCTGGGGCAAATCCCTGTGGAGTAAGCTCTACGGTCAATGGCTGAGCGAGGGCGCTGTGTTCGTTTACGATTTCGATCGCTTTGATGCCGATGAGATCCTGCCCATGTTCGGCAAATACAACATCACCACTTTCTGTGCACCGCCCACCATGCTGCGGATGCTGATAAAGGGAGATCTTTCCAAATACGATCTTTCCTCCATCCATCACATGACTACCGCCGGTGAGGCACTGAATCCGGAAGTGTTTAAGCAGTTCCGGGATGCCACCGGGCTGGAGATCATGGAAGGCTTTGGGCAAACCGAAACCACCCTTGCCATTGCCAACCTGGTGGGTACCACCCCCAAGATCGGCTCCATGGGTAAGGCCTCTCCCCAATTTGATGTGGATATTGTGGATGCAGAGGGCAATTCCGTGCCCGACGGCGAAACCGGCGAGATCGTGATCCACACCGATAAGAGCATTCCCTGCGGCCTGTTCCGGGAATACTACCTGGATCGGGAAAAGACCGAAAACGCCTGGTACGACGATATGTACCACACCGGCGATACCGCCTGGCGAGACGAGGATGGCTATTTCTGGTATGTGAGCCGGATAGACGACGTAATTAAATCCTCCGGCTACCGCATCGGTCCTTTCGAGATCGAAAGCGTGATCATGGAACTGCCCTATGTGCTGGAGTGCGGTGTTTCTGCCGCTCCCGACGAGATCCGGGGTCAGGTGGTAAAGGCCAGCATTGTGCTCACCCCCGGCACCGAACCCAGTGAAGAACTGAAAAAAGAGATCCAAAACTATGTAAAGAGCCACACCGCTCCCTATAAATATCCCCGTGTGATCGTGTTTAAGGACGAATTGCCCAAAACTATCAGCGGTAAGATTCAACGAAATAAACTTTAAGAAAGTTTCTCTTTTTAGTTGACAAAATCTCACAAGATATGATATACTCTACCTATTAAATTAAAGGCGTTGACGAAGAGTGCATAAGGCATTTAAGGTGCAGAGAAGCGGCGGGTGGTGCAAGCCGTTCCGAGGATCCTTATGTTTGTAGCTTCTGAGCCGGAGGGAAGAACAGAGAGATCTTAGTAGAACCCTCCCGTGATTGCTGCGTAAAGGCATAAGGCTAAGCAAACACGAATAATCCGAAGTCGATTTTAAGAGGCGGATTTTCGCCTTTGCTGCGTTAAAATACTCGTTAATCCGTCGGGATTAACTGTGTTTTATGCCTTGCAAACCCAAAAATCCGCTCTCTTAAAATTCTTCGACCTTCAAATGCATAGAATTTTGGATGATTTTTGGTGCGGAGAAGTTTGTAAGGCTGGCGCCTACAAACCTTCGACAAGCCGAAAAGCACCGAAATTCTTCCATTTAAGGCGAGTTCGGATCGTTCGTGTTTGCTTAGGAGCCTGAGTGGCGCATGGATTGCGCAATTTGAGTGGTACCGCGGGTATTTGATTTTTCAAGGCTCGTCTCAAAGAAATCATATCTTTGAGGCGGGCTCTTCTTATTCTCTATAAAAGCCCGCCGGGAAGGAGAACCAATTTTATGAAAACTGCAACCGGTCTTGAATTCAAGATCCAGGAAATGGCGCAGCGTATTAAAACGCTGCGGGAGATCGTGGGCTATACCCCCGAGGAAATGGCTCTGAAAACCGGCGTGAGCGAGCAGGAATACCTGCGTTGCGAAGCCGGCGAGCAGGATCTGAACTTTGCCTTTTTATATCGCTGTGCCCTGGCACTGAATGTGGACGTTACCGAAATTATAGAAGGTACCAGCCCCCGCCTTGCCGGCTACACCGTAACCCGTAAGGGAGAAGGGCAGGAGATCCAAAAGGCCCATGGCATGACCTATTACAATCTTGCCTCCTCCTTTAAAAACAGAATCGCCGAGCCCCTTTACGTGGTATCCGATTACAACGAGCTTTCCGAAAATGCAGATATTGAGCTTACCACCCATGAAGGGCAGGAATGCGACATTGTGGTAAAGGGTGCCCTGAAAGTGCAGGTGGGCGACCATGTGGAGGTACTCCACGAGGGAGATAGCATTTATTACGATTCCTCCACCCCCCACGGCATGATCGCTGTGGAGGATCAGGACTGTATCTTCTACGCTATCGTGCTGAACCCTGCCAGCGAGCCCATTACCAAGCTGGTACACGCTGGCAAGACCCGGGATTTTATTGCCCCTGCCAAAAAGAAAAGTACCGACCGCAAGTGGATCTGGCAGGATTACGCCTTTGTGGATGAAGACGATAATGGCGTACTGAAAGCCATCTCCTTTAAAAATGAAAATTCCTTCAACTTTGCCTTTGATGTGGTAGATCGCATGGGCAGAGAGCAACCCGAAAAGGTTGCTATGCTGCACATTGGCAAAGACAAAACCGAGCGCCGCTTCACCTTTGCGGATATGAAGCGTGCCTCCTCCCAAACCGCCAACTACTTTAAATCTTTAGGCATTAAAAAGGGCGATAAGGTCATGCTGGTGCTCAAGCGGCACTACCAGTTCTGGTTCTGCATGCTGGCACTGCATAAGATCGGTGCCGTTGCCATTCCCGCTACCAACCAGCTTAAGGAGCACGATATTGAATACCGTATCAACAAAGCCGGCGTTAAAATGGTGGTTTGCACCTGCGACGATAATGTGGCGGTTGAAATGGATAAAGCCGCTCCCCACTGCCCCACATTGGAGCACAAGCTGATGGTAAACGGCGCCAAAGAAGGCTGGCGTTCCTTCGACGAAGAATACAGCCTTTACACCGGCAGATTTGACCGGGGTGAGGATGCCCCCTGCGGCAACGATCCCATGCTGATGTATTTCACCTCCGGCACCACCGGCAATCCCAAAATTGCCATGCACAACTATAAATATCCCTTGGGTCATCTGATCACCGCCAAATATTGGCACTGTGTAAATCCCGATGGGTTACACCTGACCATCTCCGATACCGGCTGGGCAAAAGCCGCCTGGGGTAAGATCTACGGTCAGTGGCTGTGCGAAGCCGGGTTGTTTGTATACGACTTTGATCGCTTCGATGCCGACGATATTTTGCCCATGTTTGCAAAACACAATATTACCACCTTCTGTGCACCGCCCACCATGCTGCGGATGATGATCAAGCAGGATCTTTCCAAATTCGATCTTTCCTCCATTGAGCACATGAGCACCGCCGGCGAGGCCCTGAACCCGGAAGTGTTCCGCCAGTTCGAAAAGGCAACAGGACTGCAGATCATGGAAGGCTTCGGACAATCGGAAACCACCGTGGCACTTGCCAACCTGGCAGGCACCAAAGCCCGCCTGGGCTCTATGGGCAAGCCGGTTCCCCTTTACGACATTCATCTGCTGGATGCCGAGGGCAACGATGTACCGGTGGGCGAAGTGGGCGAGATTTGCTTTAACGTGCAAAACGGCGCCCCCTGCGGCCTGTTTACCGGCTATTACCGGGACGAAGAAAAGACTGCCGAATGCTGGCACGACGGATATTACCACACCGGCGACACCGCCTGGCGGGATGAAGACGGTTACTTTTGGTATGTGGGTCGGGTAGACGATGTGATCAAATCCTCCGGCTACCGGATCGGGCCCTTTGAAATTGAAAACGTGATCATGGAACTGCCCTACGTGCTGGAATGCGGCGTATCTGCCATGCCCGACGAGGTGCGGGGTCAGATCGTAAAGGCCAGCATCGTGCTGGTGGAGGGCACCGAACCCACCGATGCCTTGAAAAAAGAAATTCAAGACTATGTGAAACAACGCACCGCCCCCTACAAATACCCCCGTGTGGTGGTGTTCCGGGAGTCCCTGCCTAAAACTGTTAGCGGCAAGATCCAACGTAATAAACTGTAATAGGAGATAGAGTTATGAAATACGACATTACCATCACCAAAACCACCGCTCCTAAGGAGCGCCCCACAGATGAATCCAAGCTGGGCTTTGGCCGTATCTTTACCGACCATATGTTCCTGATGGACTACAATACCGAAGAGGGCTGGCACAACGGCCGCATCGTTCCCTTTGGGCCCCTGCCCATTCATCCCGCTTCCACCGTTTTGCATTACGGTGCCGAGATCTTTGAGGGTATGAAAGCCTACCGTGCCGCCGATAATTCCATTCGGCTGTTCCGCCCCATGGAAAACATCAAGCGGCTGAACAACAGCGCCGAGCGCCTTTGCCTGCCCCAACTGGACGAAGAAGGTTGCCTGGATATTTTAAAAACCATGGTGGAGTTGGAAAAGGATTGGGTTCCCCATTCCGAGGGTACCTCCCTTTACATCCGCCCCTTCCTTTTTGGCAATGATCCCCACTTGGGCGTACATGCCGTGCATAATGCCACCTTTGCCGTGATCTGCTGCCCCGTGGGCGCCTATTACGCAGAAGGGCTGAACCCGGTGAAGATCGCCATTGAATCGGAAGATGTGCGTGCTGTGCGCGGCGGTACCGGCTACGCCAAATGCGGCGGTAACTACGCCGCCTCCCTGCGTGCCGGCGAGCGTGCCGAGCGCAAGGGCTACACCCAGGTGCTCTGGCTGGACGGTGTAGAGCGCAAGTACATTGAAGAAGTGGGCGCCATGAACGTGATGTTTAAGATCGACGGCAAGATCATCACCCCCGCCCTCACCGGCTCCGTACTGCCCGGCATTACCCGCAAATCCTGCGTGGAACTGCTGAAAGACTGGGGCTATGAGGTGGAAGAGCGGCTGTTCTCGGTGGATGAACTATTTGAAGCCGTGGAAAAGGGCACCCTGGAAGAGGCCTGGGGCACCGGCACTGCCGCTGTGGTTTCCCCCATCGGCCACCTAAACTATAAAGATAACGTTTACACCGTTAGCGATAATAAGATCGGTGCACTGACCCAAAAGCTTTACGACCAGCTCACCGGCATTCAGTGGGGCAAGATCGAAGATACCCACGGCTGGAGCGAATTTGTTTGCAATGGCTAAAAGGGTACATATTTTTGCCGGACATTACGGCAGCGGCAAAACCAATATTGCCGTGAACTTTGCCTTAAAACTGCACCGTGAGGGCAACCGGGTAAAGATCGCCGATCTGGACATCGTAAACCCTTACTTCCGCACCAAAGACAGCGCCAAGGAACTGGAGGAGGCGGGCATACCCCTGATCTCCCCTGCCTTTGCCAATACCAATGTGGATCTGCCTGCACTTCCTTCGGAGATCTACAGCTTGGTGCAACATCACGATTACTATGCAGTAATGGATGTGGGAGGCGATGATCGGGGCGCCTACGCCTTAGGGCGTTATGCGCCGGCGATCCTGGAAGAAAACAACTACGAGATGTATTTTGTGGTGAATTTCTACCGTCCCCTCACCCCCACCCCCGAAGATGCTCTTGCCATTATGCGGGAGATCGAGCAGGCGGCAGGGATCCGATGCACCGGCATTATCAACAATTCCAATATCGGCAGTGATACCACCCCCGAGGATGTGCAAAAGAGCATGGCGCAAGCCAACGCCCTTTCGGCGCTCTCTGGGTTGCCGATCTTATACACCGCCGCCACGGCAGCGGTTTGCAGCAAACTGGAGGCAGAGGATCTGCTCCCCTTAAAACTGCAAGAGAAATACTATTAAAGGAGAACTTTTATGGCTAAAGTAACATTCCAGGCAGACCTTTGCAAAGGCTGCGGACTTTGTGTAGACGCCTGCCCCAAAAAGATCCTTGTGATCGCCAAAGAAAAAATCAATGCGAAAGGACATTCTCCCGCCGAGATCACCGACCAGGAAAGCTGCATCGGTTGCGCATTCTGCGCCACCATGTGCCCCGATTGTGTGATCACTGTAGAGAGATAAGGTGAACACTATGGCAGAAAAAGTACTGATGAAAGGAAACGAAGCTATCGCAGAAGCCGCCATCAAGGCAGGCTGCCGCCATTACTTCGGCTACCCTATCACCCCGCAAACCGAGATCGCAGCCTACATGGCAAAGCGGATGCCCAAGATCGGCGGCACCTTCCTGCAGGCTGAAAGTGAAATTTCCGCAATCAACATGGTATACGGTGTTGCCGGTGCCGGATTCCGGGTTATGACCTCTTCTTCCAGCCCCGGCATCTCCTTAAAGCAGGAGGGAATCTCCTACATTGCCGGTGCAGATCTTCCCGCACTGATCGTAAACGTACAGCGGGGCGGCCCCGGCTTGGGCGGCATTCAGCCCTCCCAATCGGATTATTTCCAAGCCACCAAGGGCGGCGGTCACGGCGACTATCACCTGATCGTGCTTGCTCCCGCCTCTGTGCAGGAGATGGCTGACCTTACTATTAAAGCCTTTGATCTTGCCGACCAATATCGGGTGCCCACCATGCTGCTGGCAGACGGCACCATGGGTCAGATGATGGAGCCGGTAGAACTGCCGGAACTGCCCCCGGTGGAGTGTGAAAAACCCTGGGCGGTACGTGGCACCAAGGGTGAGCGGAAACATAATATTATCAACTCCCTCTACTTAGACCCCGAAACTCTGGAAAAAACCAACTTTGAACGGTTTGAGCGCTATAAGTCCATCGAGGAAAACGAAGTAATGTACGAATCCTTCATGATGGAGGATGCAGAATACTGCGTGGTTGCCTTTGGTATTGCCGCCCGTGTTTCCAAAAACGCCGTGGTGGCCGCCCGCAAGGCAGGCATCAAGGTTGGTATGATCCGCCCCATTACTCTGTGGCCCTTCCCCAAGGATGTGCTGGCACAGGCTGCAGACCAGGTGAAAGGCTTCCTTTCTGTGGAGCTTTCCATGGGTCAGATGATCGAAGATATTAAACTTTCTACCGCCTGCAAAAAGCCGGTAGAACTCTGCTGCCGCACCGGCGGTATGATTCCCACCCCCGAGCAGGTGCTGGAGTCCATTGAAAAACTTGCAAAGGAGAATCAATAATGGTTGTATTTGAAAAACCCAAAGCCTTAACCGACGCCCCCTTCCATTATTGCCCGGGCTGCACCCACGGTATTATTCACCGCCTGGTGGCAGAAGCCCTGGACGAGCTGGGCATTGTGGGCAACACCGTTGGCGTAGCCCCCGTGGGCTGTGCTGTTATGGCATACGACTATTTTGCCTGCGATATGGTAGAAGCCGCCCATGGGCGTGCCCCCGCCATTGCCACCGGATTAAAGCGGTGCATGCCTGAAAATGTGATCTTTACCTACCAGGGCGACGGCGACCTGGCATCCATCGGTATGGCAGAAACCGTACACGCCGCCACCCGAAACGAAAACATCACCATTATCTTTGTAAATAATGCCATCTACGGTATGACCGGCGGACAGATGGCGCCCACCACCCTGCCCGGGCAGGTAACTCAAACCTCCCCCTACGGCAGAGATGTAACCACCGCCGGCTACCCGGTAAAGGTGAGCGAAATGCTCTCTACCCTGGATGGCCCCGAATACATTGAGCGTGTGGCTGTGAACAATGTAAAGAACGTGAAAAACGCCAAAAAGGCTATTCTGAAAGCCTTTAAGAACCAGATCGAAGGCAAAGGCTTCTCCCTGGTAGAAGTGGTATCCTCCTGCCCCACCAACTGGGGTATGACCCCCTCCAAGGCGTTGGAGTGGGTGGAAGAAAACATGATCCCCTACTACCCCTTGGGCGTTTATAAAGACAGAAGTGCAGCAAAGGAGGACTGACCTATGACCACCCAAATTCTGATTGCAGGCTTCGGCGGGCAGGGCGTTCTGTTTGCCGGCAAATTCTTAGCCTATAAAGGTCTATTAGAGCAAAAAGAGGTGAGCTGGCTCCCCTCCTACGGTCCCGAAATGCGGGGCGGCACTGCCAACTGTAGCATTATTTTAAGCGAAGAGCCGGTGGGTTCCCCCATCGTATCCACTCCGGATGTGCTGATCGCCATGAATCTGCCCTCCCTGGATAAATACGAGGATGCCACCCTTGCCGGCGGTTCTATCTTTGTGGATAGCACCCTCATTGGTCGCAAGGTGGAGCGCAGCGACGTGAAAGCCTTTTACATCCCCGCCACCAAAATGGCGGCCGATGCAGGCATTCCCACCCTTGCCAACATGATCATGATGGGCAAGATGATCAAAGAAACCGGCGTTGTGAACTTCGACGATGTGGTAGACGCTTTGAAAAAGGTGGTTTCTGCCAAGCGTGCCAACCTCCTGGATGCCAACATTAAGGCATTGGAAACCGGCTATAACTACAAAGAATAATCCATAAAAAGATGCGATTCATTAGAGCGAACTTTTAAGGATGTTAAAAACGGAGCTGTAAAAAATCCTAGGATTTTTTACAGCTCCGTTTTCATCTTGTTGCTCTGCGCCAAGCACCGGGGGCACAGCCCACATGCTTTTTGAAGAGGCGGGAGAAATAGGCAGGCTCCATTCCCACCTGCTCCGCAATCTCCCGCACCGAAAGATCGGTTTCTGCCAGAAGTTGCTTTGCCCTCTCCAATCGTTGCTCCGCAACATAGCGATTAACAGGGCATGAAAATTGGGCATAAAAATTACGATAAAGACTATTCTTCGAAAGATGAAACCGTGCGCAAAGAGCCGCCACCCGCAGGTCTGAGCACAAATTTTCCTTAATATAGGCGGCAATGTCCTCCATTAAGGAATCCCGCTCAATGCGAATACCACTGCTAAAAAGGATATAGGGGAGAAGATCATAAAGTGCCAAAAGCTGCTCCTCTTGCAAAAGGGGCAGTTGCTGATAGAGAGGATCTTTCTTTTGCGGTGAGCGCTCTGCCCGTACTCTCCCCATCAAAAGAAAAGCCACCACCGCTCCATCCTTCAAAATGGGCATGGCCGAATCATAAAGCCCTGCATGGCAAAGGTGCTGTTCCAGCCGCAAAGATTTTGCACAGCGTTCCAGAAGAAGTAAATCGCAGCGGGCACATTCCTTGGAGCCCCCCTCCCTTTGCAGGCGGGCGCAATAATCTTCCCCGGTGCATGAAACCAAACGTTTGCAATCCGCATCCAGCAACGAAACAGAAACCCCCGTTAGCCGATGGATATCCTTGAGCATCTGCTCCAGCATTGGAATGTTATAAGAAATTTTCATTCTACCCCTCCTTTTGCACTATTGTAGCAAATATGGGAAGATAATTCAATAATTTGAAACGATTTTAAATTGTTTGCCGCTCCCTTTGGTGTTATAATCAAATAAAAAAGGAGGAATTTTTATCAACTCTCTATTTTTAATAGCAATCATTGGCGGAGTTTCTGCTCAAGATATCTTAAAAAAACCTTTCACTAATCGAAGGGGAGGTCAAGGCGTTTTCTTTTTCGGAGCGGTATCTGCCCTTTTTGCTTTATTCTTTTTCCTCTGCGGTGGCATCACACGCCTTCCGCCGGGGCTACTCCCCTATTGTGCGGCCTTTGGCGGCTGCTATGCCCTTTGCATTGGCTGTAGCGTGGCGGCGATCCAGTGCGGCCCCCTTTCTTTGACCGCCCTGGTAAATTCCTATTCTCTGATGCTCCCCACCCTTTATGGGTTGCTCTTTTTGAAGGATCCCGTTGGCAAAGGATTTTTTCCGGGGCTTGCCCTTTTAGCCCTCTCCCTTTTTCTGGTGCGGGGCAAAAAGGACACAACACCCCTTTCTTTGCGTTGGGCGATCCTTGCAGGGCTTGCCTTTTTGGGCAACGGAATGTGCTCGGTGGTGCAGAAGATGCAGCAGGTTGCTTTTGATGGCGGCTATAAAAACGAACTGATGGTTGGGGCGCTTTTAATTGTTGCTGTCTTTTTAGGTGCACTCTCTCTAACCAAGGAAGGCAAAGAACTAAAGGAAAATTTCAAGGCAGGCTGGTATCTTGCGCCCCTTTGCGGCATTGCAAACGGGCTTGTTAATCTATTAGTTATGGTCCTCTCCGGGCGAATGGCGGTTTCCTTAATGTTTCCGCTGATCTCGGCAGGCGGGCTGCTGCTAACCTTCTTTTTTGCCCTGTTTATCTATAAAGAAAAACTTGCCAAACGGCAACTTTTTGGCTTTGCCTGCGGGCTTGGTGCTGTTATTTTACTAAACATATAGAAAAGGAGTTTATCATGTATAAAATTTCTGTGCCTATTATGAATTCCAATGTAAAGCGCAGTGGCAGAGAGCGCACCCTTTTGGAACTGAAGCGCTTTAATGCCGAGCGAGTCTTTCTGGCGCTGGATTGCTATACTGTTGATCCCGATGAACGCCGCAAGGTAATGGAGGACCTTCGGGACAACTGCCGATTCTTTAAGGAGCAAGGCTTTGAGGTGGGTACCTGGGTCTGGGCCTTTATGATCAAAGAGAAAAATGAATATACCAAGATGCGTGGCATCGGTGGAAAAGAAGCCGAAATATTTATCTGCCCAACCGATGAAAGTTTTTTAGATTTTGCCGCCGGCTATGTTAAGGAACTCGCTGCAACAGGAGTGGATCTTATTCAATTTGATGACGATCTCCGTTTCGGTTATTATCCCCATGGCTACGGTTGCCTTTGCGAGCATCATATTAATGCCATTAACCGCCTCACCGGGGAACAATCCACCCGAGAGGAACTGAAACAGCACATCCTCATTGGCGGCAGAAATAAATATCGGGATGCGTGGTTACAGATTAACGGAAATGCCCTGCGCAACTTTGCCAAGCGGATGAGAGCGGCGGTGGATGAGGTGGATCCCTCCATCCGCATGGGCGCCTGCTCCTGCATGACCTCCTGGGATCTGGATGGCATCACCGCCCATGAACTCGCCCGCCTCCTGGCAGGGGGCACCAAGCCCTTCCTGCGGTTAAATGGCGCGCCCTATTGGGCGGTTAGGAATAGCTGGGGCAACGATCTTCAGGATGTGGTGGAACTTGAGCGCATGGAAAGTGCTTGGAGCCGTGACAAAGAAATAGAGATCTATGCAGAAGGGGATGCCTATCCCCGCCCCCGCACCCATTGCCCTGCAAGCTACTTAGAGGGCTTTGACACCGCCATCCGTGCCTCCGGCTGCACCGACGGCATCCTAAAATACGGAATCGATTATATCTCCAACGCCGATTATGAGACCGGCTATGCAAAGCTCCACGAACGCAACCGCACCCTTTACCAAAGAATTGACGAAATCTTCGGCGGCAAGTCTGCCTGCGGTGTGCGGGTATATGAATCAATGCAAAAGATCAGGGATGCGGTCTGCCCCACCAAGGTGAATGGCGAGATCGATCTGCAGGATCTCTTCTTCTCTAAAGCCGCCCGCGTTCTAACCCACAACAGCATTCCCACCACCTATGAGGGAGAGGGTGTTTGCGGGATCTGCTTCGACGAAAACGCAAGAGCGCTTCCAATGGAAGCCTTGAATCACGGCTTGATCCTGGATATTGCCGCCGCGGAGATCCTCACCGAGCGAGGGGTTCATGTGGGGCTTTCGGAGATCGGAGAAGCCACCGTTGGCGAGGAAGAACATTTTCTGGATAGCGGCAACCACATCGCCGCTTTGGGCGCCAGTGTTTATGATCTTTCCTTAAAAGAAGGCACCGAGGTTTTAAGCAAGATCTCCACCCCCCTTGGCGATCTGCCCTTCGCCTGGCGCTATGAAAATGAAAAAGGACAGCGGTTTTTGGTATTTAATATCAATACCCGCAATAAAAGGGAGCAGCTCCGAAAAGAAACGCTTTTGCGCCATTATGCCCGTGCCCGCCAATTGGCCGAGCAGGTGGAATGGCTCTCCGGCAAGAAACTCCCTGCCTTCTGCTATGGGCATCCCAACCTCTATCTGCAAACCAAAAAGGGAGAAAACTCTTTAGCGGTGGGACTTTGGAATTTCTTTGCCGATCCCGCCATGGATCCCGTTTTGGAACTTTCGGAATCCTATTCCGAAGTCCGCTTCCTCAACTGCCACGGCAGTTTAAAGGGCAATCGAGTTTATCTTGAAGATCTGCCGCCCTTCTCTATTGCCGCCGTTGAATTGATCAAATAAGAAATTTAACTGCCTTGAATTGCAATATAACAACAAATGGGCTGTAAAAAATCCTCAGGATTTTTTACAGCCCATTATCTTTTTATATTTGGGTGATATTTTTGATCCAACTGCCCTTTTCCACCAGAAGTAATCCAAAGGTGGATTTTAGGATCGCCACAGCCTGCACAATGGTGAAGAGCCACAAGAAAGGAATTGCCGTGAACCGACTAAGCACAAAGGCGAGCAGTACACTGCCCAGCCACATAAAGCCGCAATCAAAGATCATGGTAACTGCCATTTTACCGCCGGAACGCAGCGTAAAATAGGTGGCGTGGGCAAGACCGTCGAAGGGCATCATCAGGGCGGAGATCTGCATCAGGCGGGTTGCCATGCGACGGATCTCCGGTGCGGTATTATACGCCAGAGGAATAAATTCCGCACAAACGATATAGAGCAGCGCAAACACCACCGATACCGCAAAGGAAAAGGCGATCAGCTTGCGGCTGGTATCCTTTGCCTCTTTTAACTGATCGGCGCCCAGCATCTGCCCCAAGATAATGCCAATGGCGGCGCCCACCGCCATATAAGCAATGGAGAACACATTCCAAAAGGTTTGGGAGATATTGATCGCCGCCACCGCATCCAGGCCCCGCACCGAGTAGCACTGGTTCACCATGGCAACGCCCCCCGCCCAAAGGGTTTCATTGATCATCAGCGGCAGCCCTTTAATAAACAACGCTCCCACCAATTTGCCGGGCACCCGCAGGGTGCGGAACGCCCCTTTCATAAAGGGATATTTTCTGATATTCAAATGGGTGCACAGCACCACGATCAGCAGTTCCACAAAACGGGAGATCACTGTGGCAATAGCGGCTCCCTTTACCCCCAGGGCGGGAGCGCCGAATTTTCCGAAGATCAGTATGTAGTTGAACACCAGGTTCACCACCACGGCTACCACCCCTGCCGCCATGGGCAGCATGGCATTGCCTGTTTCCCGCAAGGTGCCGGAGTAGCACTGCACAACCGCATAGGGCAGCAGCCCGATCAGCATGATCAGCATATATCCACGGGCATTGGCTAAAGTGGCTGCCGCATCGGTCAAGCCGCTTTCTCCCTGCATATACATCTTTAACAGAGGTTCCCCGCAAAACACAAAGAGCAGGATCCCTGCCGCCGCCAGCAGGCAGCCGAATAGGATCTTAAAACGAAAGGTATTCCGTACGCCCTCATGATCACCGCTGCCATAGAACTGCGCGCCGAAAATTCCTGCACCGGATACGGCACCGAAAATACATAAATTAAATACAAAGAACAGCTGGTTGGTAATGGCAACGCCGGTCATCTCCGCCGTGCCCACACTACCGATCATAATGTTATCCAGCATGTTTACAAAGTTGGTAATGCCGTTTTGCACCATAATAGGCACCATCAGCAAAAACAACCGCTTGTAAAAGGCTTTATCGCCAATCAATTTTTTCAACATTTTATTTCAGTTTAGAAAGTTCTTTCATTCTTAAGGTATTACTTAAGGTTTGTTTTCTTAAGCGAATATTGGTAGGAGTCACCTCGATCAACTCGTCGGGAGCAATAAACTCAATGGATTCCTCCAGGCTCAACTTCTTGGGGGGAATCAGCCGCAGGGCTTCGTCGGATCCGCTGGCACGCATATTGGTTACGTGCTTACGCTTACATACGTTCACGGCAATATCGTCGCCCTTGGGGTTCATACCTACGATCATCCCCTCGTAAACGGGAGTGGCGGGCTCAATAAACAGAGCGCCCCGCTCCTGGGCATTAAATAAGCCATAGGTTACCGCCTCGCCGGTTTCAAAGGCAATAAGGGAGCCGGTGGATCTGCCGGGGATCTCTCCTTTATAGGGCTCGTAGCCGTGGAAGATGGTATTCATAATACCCTCGCCCCGGGTGGCAGTTAAAAAGTCGCTCTTATAGCCGATCAAGCCCCGGGCAGGCACCAAATACTGCAATTTCATCCGGCTGCCGTTAGGCTCCATAGAGAGCATCTCCCCCTTACGGGAGCCCAGCCGCTCCACCACGGCACCCACACAGTCTTCCGGCACATCGATAAATACCTGCTCTATGGGTTCACATTTTTTTCCGTCGATCTCTTTATAAAGCACATGGGGCATGGAAACGGCAAATTCATAGCCCTCCCGCCGCATGGTTTCAATCAAAATGGAAAGATGCATTTCGCCTCTGCCGGCAACCTTAAAGGTATCGGCGGTTTCCCCTTCTTCCACCCGCAGGGAAACATCCTTCAGCAGTTCCCGCATCAGCCGATCCCGCAGATGGCGGGAGGTAACAAATTTACCCTCACGCCCGGCAAAGGGGCTGTTATTGACCATAAAATTCATTTCCAAGGTGGGCTCGCTGATCTTCACAAAAGGCAGGGGCTCCGGATGATCCACGGCGCAAAGGGTCTCGCCGATGGTTACATTTTCGATACCGGAGAAGCAAATAATGTCCCCCACCTTTGCCTCGGTTACCGGCACCCGGTTCAAGCCTTCAATGGCAAAAAGCGCCTGCACTCTGCCTTTACGCACCGAATCCGGCTCGTGATAGTTGCAGATCGCCAGTTCTTCGTTTTGCCGGATCACGCCCCGCTCAATGCGGCCGATACCGATCCGTCCCACGAAGTCATTATAGTCAATAGACGAAACCAGCACTTGCAGGGGTTCCTCCACCTCCCCTTGGGGGGCAGGGATCTGCTCTAAGATCTTATCAAACAGCGGTGCCAGATCGGTACCCTTTACATCGGGGCTCAGGGATGCGGTGCCCTCTCTGCCGGAGCAGAACAAAATGGGGCTATCCAACTGCTCATCGCTGGCACCCAGCTCGATCAGCAGCTCCAGCACTTCATCCACCACTTCCAAGGGGCGGGCATCGGGGCGATCCACCTTATTGACCACCACAATGATCTGGTGCCCCATTTCCAATGCCTTTTCCAGCACAAAGCGGGTTTGGGGCATGGCACCCTCAAAGGCATCCACCAGCAGCAGTACGCCGTTTACCATCTTTAAGATCCGCTCCACCTCGCCGCTGAAATCGGCGTGGCCCGGGGTATCTACAATATTGATCTTGGTGCCGTTCCAATGGGCAGCAGTGTTTTTAGCCAAAATGGTAATACCACGCTCCCGCTCCAGATCGTTGCTATCCATTACCCGGTCAGCCACCGCCTGGTTATCACGGAACACACCGCCCTGCTTCAGCATTTCGTCTACCAGGGTGGTCTTACCGTGGTCTACGTGGGCAATGATCGCAATATTTCTTAAATCTTCTCTAATCATATTTTACCTTCTTTCTATAACAGAGCAATTATAGCATAACCAAAAGCAACACACAATGTTTTTTTCACCAAAATTCTGTATCTTTTTCTTTAAATTTACAAACAATATGGTAAAAGGAGAGATGAACCATGGTAAAAGGAAAAGATCTAATGTTGTTTTTAGCGGTGCCGCTGATGATCGTGAGCCTGCTGTTTATGATGAGCGCCGGGGGAAGCGTGACCTCCACCACCGGCTACGATTGGTATTTCAAGCCCAACGAAGAGCACCTTCAACCCCAAGTGGCAAACGAGGTGGATTTTGAAGGCTATTCGGTGCTGTACTGCGGCAGCGACAGCGAGAAAAAGGTTTCCATTACCTTTGATGCGGGCTACGACAACGGGTATCATACCCCCATCCTGGATACCTTAAAAGAAAAAGAGGTTTCCGCCGCATTCTTTTTAGACGGTAACTTTTTAAAGCAAAATGGAGATCTGGTAAAGCGGATGGCGGCAGAGGGGCATATTGTGGGCAACCATACCCTGAACCATGCAGATATGACCACACTGACTGATCTTGCAACCTACCGGGAGCAGGTGGAGGGGTGGAACAACATCCTCACCGATTTAGGGCTCACCCCCAGCGGATATTTCCGCTATCCCTGCGGCAGATTTTCGGAGCGGGCACTGGACTATAACCGGCAGTTAGGGCTTACCAGTGTTTTTTGGACCTTTGCCTACTATGATTGGGTGGCAGATGACCAGCCTGCGCCGGAGGCGGCGCTTCAAAAGATCATGAGCCGCATGCACAATGGCTGTGTGTTACTGCTCCATTCCACCTCTGAAACCAACGCCGCCATTTTAGGCACACTCATTGATCAACTGCGGGCAGAGGGATACGAGATCGTCCCCCTGGATCAACTGCAATAAATAGAATAAACACCTCATATAGTTTTATGAGGTGTTTATTATGTTCACATTTTTTACATCGGCTTTTTCCTCCCCCATGGGCGCCATCATTGTGCTGATCACCCTGGGGGTATTATTTGTAAACGGCTGGACGGACGCCCCCAACGCCATTGCCGCAGGGGTTTCCACCGGCGCCATGACCATGCGGCAGGGGGTACTGCTGGCAACGGTAATGAATGTGTTGGGGGGTGCCGCCGCCCTTACATTGGGGAAAAAGGTGGCAGAAACGGTTTTCTTTTTAGGGGATTTTTCCAAGGATTATCGGGGAGCTGCCGCTCTGGCGGCGGCGCTTTTGGCGGTGATCCTTTGGGCGGTGTTCGCCTGGCGGTTCGGCATTCCCACCAGCGAAAGCCACGGGCTGATGGCAGGCATTATGGGCGCCGCCCTTGCCTTGGGAGGTAAGGGGGTATCCTCGGTGGCATTTACCAAAGTATTGATCGGTTTGGTGGTTTCGGTGGGGGTGGGCTTTTTAATGGGCTGGACCTTTTCCAAATGGTTTCAGGAACTGAAATGGAAGCCCCGCTTTTGGCGGCGGGGTCAGCAGCTTTCCGCCGCCCTGATGGCCTTTACCCACGGCTTGCAGGATACCCCCAAATTTGCCTCCATTCTTTTATTGGCAAGCACCTTTTGGGGGCAGACCCAAACCTTTACCATGCCCCTTTGGATGATGCTCCTTTGCAGCGGAATTATGGGGCTGGGTACCCTTTTGGGCGGGGGCAGGATCATTCTAACAGTGGGCAGTAAAATGGTGCATATTGAGCAAAAGGAGGGGTTTGCCGCCGATTTAGCGGGTACCCTAAGCCTTTTTCTTTCCACCATGCAAGGGTTGCCCGTAAGCACCACCCACGCCAAGACCTGCGCCCTGATGGGCGCCTCCATGGGAAAACCTAATGGGTTTATTGACCGCCGCATTGCCGGCTCCATGTTTGCCGCCTGGGTTCTAACCTTCCCTGCCTGCGGGGTTTTAGCCTTTTTGCTGACCAAACTGTTTTTGTTTTTTTAAAAATCCCCCTTTTCATTGCAGAACATTTGTGCTACAATGATATAAAAAAGGGAGGGTACACCCATGAAAGTTGCCGTGATCGGTTCCAGAAATCTGAATATTGATCACCTGGAAAAATACCTTCCCGAAGATACCACCGAGATCGTATCCGGCGGGGCCAGAGGGATCGACCAATGCGCCCGCCGCTATGCCCGGGAACACCGGCTTAAGCTCACGGAATTTTTGCCGGAATACGATCTTTACGGCAGGCAGGCCCCCCTGCGGCGAAACATCACCATTATAGAGTACAGCGATCTGGTGCTTGCCTTTTGGGACGGCACATCCCCCGGCACCCGTTTTGTGATCCAAAAATGCAAGGAGAAAAAAATTCCCTGCAAGGTTTTTCTTGCCAAATAAAATGCTCCCTGTGGGTTGTACCCACAGGGAGTTCTTTATTAATAGACATATTCTCCGTTATACAAGGTTGCCCGATCATACGAAATAAATTGCAAGGGTGTTTTTTCTGTTTCCTTATAATAGGCAAGATGGTAGATCTCCTCTGCCTGCTCCGGAAAATTGCCCTGCTCCACCAGCTTGCAGGCGGCTTCATAATAGGTGCAATTTTCCTTTTTCATTACATCGTAAATTGCCAGTTGGTTGGGGGAATATTCAGCGCCCACAACATAGTTGAAATCATATGTTTCCGGAGTTTCACCATGGAAGTAGCCATTATGCCCCTTAAGTTTTACTGTAACCAGCGTTTTCCCATCCTGCTCTTCCTCCCGGTAGGCAACCAATTCGCAAAGAGCATGCTCCGCCGGCAGTTCACCGGCATCCCAGGTCACCTTTTCTCTAGGATCCAGATCATAGCTCCAGCCAAACAGTGCCGCCACCTCTTCCACTGTTTCACCATAGAGGAAATTAAAGGGTGGTTCGTCGCTATACTGAATTTCATTTTTGCGCATCGACAAAATGTAATAGATCAGGTCGTACTCCAAGGAAAGCTTTTCTCCTTTGGAAAATTCCCGCATTACACTCACTTTATATCTACGGCAGAATTCTTGGAAATAAGCACGCTGCTCCGGAGTAATGGCGCTATCCTCTGCGCCGCCCTGTTCCTCCGGATCCACCGCAGTTTCGGTTATATCTTGGTTCCACTCCTCCGGATCCATCGAAAAAGAAAAATCCTCTTCCTGCTTCGGTTGGGCATAAACGTAAGACCCGTTTTCCAAACATCCAATCGCACAGGAAAGATACTGCCGGGGTGTTTTGCCGTCTTCCGAAAGGTAGGTCAGGTTCATGATGTATTTTGGCTGACCTTCCAGCTCTCTATCGGAAGCCAAAAGGCTGCGGGCTGCGGCATAGTAGGTGAGCTCGTGCTCCTTTTGGTATTCATAGATCTGCTCTGCCAAGGGTCCCGGGTTATCAAGATGCCGATATTCTGCATGGGTGGGATCATCCCAAACGAGTTCCGCAATCACGCCACCGTAATACAGCAGTTTTACCGAAACTTTAGTCAACCCATCCGCCATTTCTTCGGCCCGATAAGCCGCCAGCCGCACAAAAAGCAGATCCATACCATCGTGGATCACCGGATACCCTTCTGCCACCTGAACGTGAGCATCCAACCCATAAGTGGTTCCAAACAATGCCTCCGCCGCCTGATCAAATGCGGTGCCACAAAGGTTGGTTCCCTGATATTCCACAATGTAATGATTAACAGCGCTGATCTCCGGCTTGCCGCCCTCTTCAAAGATAGGCAATGCTCTAAAGCAATGTAATTGATCCAGCCCGGCAAAGGATTCCCGCAGGGCGGCGGCTAATGTATAGTCGGTATCGGTATTGTGTAGGGTGGGATCCACCGATTGGGCATTTAAATCTTTTCCCACCGATTCATCGAGGGTGCCCTTGCCGTAATCCATCGGCGCACAGCCGCAAAGCAACCATATTAAAATACAAAGAATAGCAAGTAACCGTTTCATACACAACACCTCCGTTCTGATTTAATTATACAGGATGTTACCGCCGCCTTCAATAAAAGTAACAAAACTGTCATTCTTTTTGTTTAACTCCACAAAAAAGCACACTGCTTTTTATGCAGTGTGCTTTTTATTATAATTCTTCCAAAAATTCGCCGATCCGATGCAGGGCTTCCTGAATATGATCGGTGGAGTAGCAATAAGAGGCGCGGATAAAGCCCTCGCCGCCCTTGCCAAAGGCGGTACCGGGTACCACAGCCACATGCTTTTTTTCCAAAAGCTGCTGGCAAAATTCTTCGCTGGTGAGGCCGGTTTTCTGAATAGAGGGAAAGGCGTAGAATGCGCCCTTGGGATCCCGGCAGGTAAGCCCCAGCTTATTAAAGCCGTTCACGATCAGCCGCCGGCGGGTATCGTATTCCTCTGTCATTTCTGCCACCACATCATCGCAAACCGTCATGGCGGCGATTGCCGCATACTGGGAGGTGGTGGGGGCACACATAATGGCAAACTGGTGAATTTTAGTTACCTGGGCAATGATCTCGGCAGGACCGCAAACATAGCCCAACCGCCAGCCGGTCATGGAAAAGGCTTTGGAAAAGCCGTTGACCACCAAAGTGCGCTCTGCCATACCCGGCAGGGATGCAATGGAAACATGGTTTTTTCCGCCAAAAGTCAACTCTGCGTAAATCTCGTCGGAGATCACCATAATATTGGTATCCCGCAGGATCTCTGCGATCTTTTCCAGATCCTCTTTATCCATGATCGCCCCGGTGGGGTTGCAGGGATAGGGCAAAATAAGTACCTTTGTTTTAGGGGTGATGGCGGCCTTTAGCGCCTCGGGGGTCAGTTTAAACTCATCCTCGGCTTTGGTTTCAATGATCACCGGTACGCCGCCCGCCAGTTGCGTGATAGGCTCGTAGCACACATAACTGGGCTGGGGAATGATCACCTCATCACCGGGGGACACCAAGGCACGGATGCCGCCGTCGATGGCTTCACTGCCGCCCACGGTAACCAATATTTCGTGGAGCGGATCATAGGTCAGCTGATATTTACGGTTCATGTAGGAGGCAATAGTTTCCCGCAAGGCCTGCAAGCCCCAGTTGGAGGTATAGCGGGTTTTGCTTTCCTCCAAGGATTTAATGCCTGCTTTGCGGATCTGCCAGGGGGTGGGGAAATCCGGCTCGCCCACGCCCAGGGAGATAACCTCCTGCATGGTTTCCGCAAGATCAAAAAACTTGCGGATACCGGAGGGCTTGATACTCAATACCTCCGGATTTAAGATCTTATTATAATCCATCAAAAGGAGAAGTGCCCCCGATCGTCACGGTCATCGTCGCAAAGTACCACATCCAATTCTTTGTAGCGCCGGAGCACAAAGTGGGTGGCGGTGGAGGTTACATTCTCCAAGGTGGAAAGTTCCTTTGCCACAAACATGGCAACGCCCTGGAAGGTCTTGCCCTTTACCATCACGCAAAGGTCATACCCGCCGGACATCAGATAAACGCTTTCCACTTCCGGGTATTTCATTACCTTTTTGGCAACCTCTTCAAAACCAAGACCTGCCTTGGGGGTTACCTTTAATTCGATCAAAGCGGAAACATAGGTATTATCCAACCGCTCCCAGTCGATCACCGCTTTATAGCCACGGATCACCCCGGCCTTTTCCAATTCTTCCATATCGGCTGCCACATCCTCCAGGGTTCTGCCGGTCATGGTGGAAAGTTCCTCCAAGGAATAGCGAGCGTTTTGGTTGAGTAATTTTAACAATTTCATGTTCATGGTTCAAATCTCCTTAATAAAGAGGGAATTTTTTGCAAAGGGCCAGTACCTCGCCCAGCACCCGCTCCTTATTCCCCTCAAAATCGGCAATACAATCTTTGATCCAGCCGCCGATCAACTCCATCTCTGCCTCTTTAAAGCCACGGGTAGTGGCGGCGGGGGTGCCCACCCGAATACCGCTGGTAACAAAGGGCTTTTCGGGATCGTTGGGAATGGCGTTTTTATTGGCGGTGATATGCACCTCGTCCAGGCGATGCTCCAGCTCTTTACCGGTTACCCCATTGCCCCGCAGATCCAAAAGGAGCAAATGATTATCGGTACCGCCGGAAACCAGATTTACCCCTTCGGCAAGCAGTTTCTTTTCCAATGCTTTAGCGTTGGCCACTACCTGCTTTTGATATTCTTTAAACTCCGGCTTTAAGGCTTCGCCGAAGCATACTGCCTTGGCGGCAATGATATGCTCCAAGGGGCCGCCCTGGGTGCCGGGGAAAATGGCTTTATCGATAGCCTTGGCATATTCCTCCCGGCAAAGGATCAAGCCCCCACGGGGACCCCGCAGAGTTTTATGGGTGGTGGTGGTCACAATATCCGCATAGGGTACCGGAGAGGGATGCAGCCCTGCGGCAACCAAGCCGGCAATATGTGCCATATCCACCATAAAGAGAGCCCCCACGCTCTTGGCAATTTTAGAGATCCGTTCAAAATCGATGGTACGAGGATAAGCAGATGCACCGGCTACGATCAGTTTAGGTGTGTGCTCCTTTGCCAGGCTTTCCAGTTCTTCATAATCAATCTTGCCGGTTTCGGCGCTCACCCCATAGGGTACGAAATTGAAGAAAGACCCGCTCATATTTACCGGGCTGCCATGGGTCAGATGCCCACCGTGGGCAAGGCTCATGCCCAGCACCGTATCGCCGGGCTTTAAGGAGGCAAAATATACCGCCATATTGGCCTGTGCACCACAAGTCGGATCGTAGCCATGTCGTT
>JAZSRD010000041.1:0-21644 GCA_045538295.1 Eubacteriales bacterium | reverse complement strand
TTGATCTGATCAGCAAATCCGAGGATGAAATGATGAAGGTGCGGAACCTCGGCAAGAAGTCGTTGGAAGAGGTCATCAGCAAGCTGAAGTCTCTGGGCTTCGTGCTGACCTCGGACGACGAATAAGGACCGCTTTGCACCGGCGGCTATGAATACTTCAAGTAAGGAGTGATTTTCAATGGCAGGAAGCAGAAAGCTCGGCAGAGCTTCCGAACACCGGCGTGCGATGCTGCGTGGCATGGTAACCTATCTGCTGGAGAACGGTTCTGTGGAAACCACTTTGACCCGTGCAAAGGAAGTGGGCAGAGCTACCGAGAAGATGATTACCTTGGGCAAGGCTAATACGCTGCACACCAAGCGTCAGGCCATGGCCTACATTACCAAAGAAGATGTTGTGAATAAGCTGTTTTCCGAAATTGCTCCCAACTATGAGGAGCGCAACGGCGGCTACACCAGAATTGTTAAGATCGGTCCCCGCCGCGGTGACGGCGCCGAAATGGCAATCGTTCAGTTGGTATAATTGAATTTAGAGAGATGCAAATTGCATCTCTCTTTTTTCATAAGCGGGTGGATTTTACAGTGTAGATGTGTTATAATAGGCGGAGAAAATGCGGAGGATGAAAAATGCAACTTAAAAAATGGATCGCAATGGCTTTGGCGGCAACAATGCTGCTTGCCGGATTGACCGGCTGTAAAAGCACCCAAAACGAAGAAAGCGCACAAACGGATGGTTATGTGGAGGGCATGACCCAATCCACGGAGTCGGAAAACAGCACCCCGGCAGTGCGGGGCGAAGGGCAGGTAACCTATGAAACCACCCAAAAGCCTTCCGCCAACGATGAAAAAGAAGAGGATGGCGATACCCCTGTAGATAATGGCAGTACAAACAGTGATAAGGAGCAGCAAAATATCTCTTCCGATAAGAGTGAGGAAAAGGAAGAAGAGGGCACTCAATCCGAAAAAAATGAGAATGAAGAGAGCGTGCCCGAAGAGGATAAAGGGGAAGAGGAGGTTGAGGAAGAAGAAACAGAGTCCGAACCCAAACCCGAAGCCAACCCCGAAACCAAACCCAATACCGGCAGCACCGCCGATACCGGGGGGGATTATATTAAAGTTGTTTCCTATAATATTCGCTATACGAATGACCCAAATGGCCGATCGGTAGAAGAACGGGCGCCTCGCTTAAAGAAATTGTTGGAGGAGTATGATCCGGATATTATCGGGTTTCAGGAAGTAACCCCCATATGGTTGCCCTATCTGATTGAGGATTATGCCGGAGAATATACCTATTTCCATAAATATCGGTCGGCGAATGATAAGGAAGGGGCACCAATCTATTGGAAGGCAGATAAATTCCAATTATTGGACTCCGGCTCCTTTTGGCTTTCCGAAACCCCCGATGTGGAATCCAAGGGCTGGAACGGCAGCCATGTGCGTATGGCAATGTGGGTAAAGCTGAAGGTGAAAGCCACCGGAAAAGAATTTTTATATATTAATACCCATTATGATTCAGGGTCCGAAATTGCCCGGAGAAACAGCCCGGCGCTGGTGATCGAGCGGATGAAGGATCTGGGCGGCTTTACCAAGTATCCGGTGATCTTTACGGCAGACTGCAATGCAAGCCCTTCAAGCGTGTGCTATAAAGAAATGTATAAAGCCTTTGTGGACGTAAATGCAGAATTGCAAAACGATAAAACCAGCACATTCACCGGTTACGGCGCCGCCAATGGCCTGATCGATTACTGTTTCATTTCCCCCAAATCGATAATCCCTTTGAAGTATGAAGTGATCAATAGTTTTGTGGATGGCAACTATGCCTCCGATCACAACGGTGTTTATGCCGCATTAAAACTTAAATAATAAAAGCACCATAGTTCCCTTTGCCGGAATTATGGTGTTTTTTATAAACTTTCAAATTTTTTTAACAAAAGGTACTTCCTTTTTTGCCGATCTTATGGTAGAATGTGCACAACAAAAGGTGCCTGGAGGCGGTTGCATGGCAAAGAAAAATTGGCTTGCCCTTATTTTGGTAATGACATTACTTTTAATGATGCTTGGCGGGTGTAAAACCACGGAAGAAAACGGTGAAACCGCCGTTACCGATACAATGGTAGAAAATCCGGAAACAGAGGAAGCTCCCGGCAAGGAAGAAATGGGAGCGCCCAGCGAAAACAGTGCAGAAAGCAACCGAAACGAAACTGATTCTCAAAACGGGCAAAAAGAGGAATCAAAGGACGAGCAAAAAGAGGATCCCAAAGAAGAAACAACTGATAAGGAACCTGCCGATAATGAGCCGCAGAAGGATCCGGTAGAGGAAGAACAGCCCAAGGAGGAGATTTCCACCGAGGAGGAAGATCCCTATGCAGTGCCTATCTCAAAAACAGAAGCCAAAACGGCAGACGGTGTTACTTATTATAAAGAGAATAAATTAAAGGTCGTATCCTATAATATTCGCAGTGCCAACGATCCAAACGGAAACTCCATTGAGGAACGGGCGCCCCGCCTGGAAGCGGTGATAAAAAAATACGATCCCGATCTGATCGGTATGCAGGAATTTACCGAACCCTGGGAATACCCCGCATATTTTTCTTTTTCCGATGATTATGAGTATGAAGTCATTTATCGGGCAAAGGAGGAGCGAGAGGCTGCTCCCATTCTGTGGAAAAGAAGCAAGTTCAAACTGTTGGACAGCGGCTATTACTGGCTTTCCGAAACTCCGGAAAAAGAGTCTAAAGGCTGGGATGCCGCTTGCTACCGCATGGTGATGTGGGTAAAGCTGGAAGTGCGCCAAACCGGCAGTACCTTCTATTTTGTGAACACCCACTTTGACCATGTGTCGGAAACAGCCCGGATAAACAGTGCAGATCTGCTGATCAAGCGGGCAGATACCATTTGTAAGGGTCAGCCCATGATCCTTACCGGGGACATTAATGACGATCAAAAATCCAAAACCTATGCCAAACTGACCACCAAGTTTACCGATGTGAATTTAGCTAAGGATATGACCGGCACTTTCAATAACTATGGCAAAGCAAATTCCGTGATCGATTTCTGCTTTGTAACCGCAGAAACCGCAAAACCGATGCACTATGCAGTAATGACCGATAAAGTAGGCGAAAAATACGCTTCGGATCATTACGGCGTGTATACAGAAGTAATTATTTTATAGGAGGGTACTTATGAAACTTGTATCTTTTAACTTACGTAGTGCTAACGACCCCAACGGACATTCTTTTAATGAACGGGCGCCCCGCATGAAGGCGCTGATCGAGAAGTACGATCCCGATCTGATCGGCTTCCAGGAAACGGTTCCCGGCTGGATGGAGCATATTCCCGAAGATTATGGCGATACCTATGAGATCTTTCATAAATACCGCAATAAGGATAAGTATTTTGATATTGAAGGTTGTACCATCCTGTGGAAAAAGGGCAAGTATGAATGCCTGGATCAGGGATGCTTCTGGTATTCCGATACGCCCGGCGTTCCCTCCAGAGGTTGGTGTAGCTGGGGCCATTATCGGTTCTGCTTGTGGGTAAAACTGCGGGAGGTGGAAACCGGCAAGGAATTCCATTATTTTGATACCCACTATGGCTTTAGCGATAAATGCCAGATCGATAGCACCCGCCTGATCCGCGATCATATTAAGGCCCTTGATGCCCGTGCTGCCATTGTTTCCGGCGACTTTAATATGACCCAGAGCAGCCCTGCCTACCGGGATATGGTGCAATTTATGGTGGATGTAAACAAGGCAACTGTAAATGATATAAGCATCACTTGTCACGGCTATAATTTAGAGCACACCGGCATTCCCATTGACTTCTGCTTTGTAACCCCCAACACCGTAAAACCCATTACTTATAAGAAAATGGACGAAACCTTCGATGGTAAATTCCCCTCCGACCATTACGGCGTGTATGCCGAACTGGAGATTTGCCAGGCGGTAAAGGTAATGTCTATGGATATGGACGGAAAAACCCCGGAAAACGATCAGAGCGATCGTGGCCGGGTAAGCAATCTGCGGATGGAGATCATTCGGGAATTGCTCCCCGATCTGATCGGCCTGCAGCATATGACCCCGTATATGAACGAGGGCGCTGCTAAACTGGGTGGGTACGAAAAGGCTCTTCTGGAAACCGCCACCCCTATTTTCTGTAAAAAATATATTTATACCATGGAAGAGACAGAAGCCTTTGCTCTGCCCAGCGGAGAGGCTGCAGGCTATGCGCTGATTAAGCACATTCCCACCGGCAAAAAAATCGGCATGATCAATGCTATGCCTCAAACAGAGGCAGATGCAAAAGCAATCTGCGAAAAGGCTGCATCCTTTGGCGATCTGCCTGTGGTATGTACTGTGGATGCAGAAACCGTGATCGGCACACCCGGCTATAAGGCGCTCTGCGCAGAGTTTAAGGATGTGCGGGCAGAGGTTGCTCCTCGGGATTATCTGCCCACCTATCGGGGCGATGCAGAGAATGCTCCTGCGCTGAAGGACTATATTTTGGTTCGGAACGCAGACACCAATACCTATGAAAATAAAGACTTGGTAGAGCGCTTTGCCAGAGATCGTTCCCTCTCCACCCATAATGCAGTTTTGGCAGGGATCGTGCTGAAATAATGCAATTATTGCCGAATCACAATCTTGTGGTGTGGATAACTATAAAGAAAAAGGAAGCCACCGTTGCAGTTTTCTGCAACGGTGCCTTTTTTATTGGTTGCCTTTACTTTTGACAGAAAAAACGCTATAATTAAAATAACAAAATGTCAAAGGAGAATCTGCCATGATTACCTGGGTATTAGGCCGCAGCGGCACCGGAAAAACCACATATTTAAAAAGCAAACTGCCGGCGCTGGCAAAGGAGTATGGACAGGTCTATTATCTGGTACCGGAGCAAAACTCCATGGTACTGGAGCGGGAGATCGGCAACCTGGGGGTGGATGGCGTTAAGGTGGTTTCCTTCCGGCGCCTTAGCAACGAGATCTTTCGTACTTTCGGCGGGGTGGCAGGCAGTTACATGACCGCCGCCCGGCAAACGGCTTTGATCTATCGGGTGCTGCAGGAGCAACAGGCGAATTTGCGTTATTACCGTAAAGCACGCCCCTCCATGGGTTTTGTGTCCCGCCTGGCAGAGGTATTTTCGGAATTTTCTCTCTCCGGCTTAACCGAGGAGCAGGTACTGCCCCTTTTAGAGCAAAAAGGGCGGCGGGATTGGCAGGAAAAATACCGGGATCTCTTTTTGCTGTACCGTGCCTATTTGGGTGCCTTGGATGCGGAAAACCGCTCCGCCGCCGAAGATCTGGCGGCGGCAACCGCCCTTGCCCGAGAGCGGGGATTTTTCAAGAATACTGCCGTGCTGATCGACGGCTTTTTTGGCTTTACAGGCCGCCAGCGGGAACTGATGCAGGTGCTCTTTTCCCAATGTAAGGCAGTTTATTGCGCCCTGCTGCTGGATCCCCGGGATCCCACCCTGCTCTTTTCCTCTGCCAAGGGGGAATGGGCGGCGTTACAGCGGCTGGCAAAGAGTGCGGGGCAGGAGTGCCGCACCTATGAGCTGCAAGGAACCTCGAAACGGTTAAAGTATGAAGACCTGCAATATTTAGAGCAGCATTTGTTTGCCGCCGGGGATCCCCCGGCAATAGAACCTGCTCATATAGGGCTGATGGCAGGCAGAAATATGCGGGAAGAACTTTCCATGGTGGCAGTGGACATTGCTAAAAAGGTGCGGGAGCAGGGCTTGCGTTACCGGGATTTTGCTCTGGTTGCCGGTAGCCTTGTTGAATACGGTCCGGTGGCGGAAACGGTGTTTGCCAAATACGGTGTACCCCTTTTTGTGGATGGAGGTCGTTCCTCCCTGGGAAAACCCATCTTTGCCTTTGTGCAAAGCGCTCTGCGGCTGATCAGCCCGGAGCGGTACTTCCGCCAGGAGGACTTGCTCACCTTTTTAAAAACCGGCTTATGCGGCGAGGATCGGGATCTTATCAGCCGCTTGGAAAACTATTGTATTATGTGGCAGATCAGCGGTGAGCGGTTCGTGCGGGAAGCCGATTGGACCCAAAACCCCAAAGGGCAGGGTCCTATCGACGAAGAAGGTGTGGCTCTGCTACGGGAACTCAATGCCCTGCGCCGCCGGGTCCGGGAACCTCTTTTGAAGTTTCGGGATCGGGCATCTGCTGCCACCGGCGAAGCCATGGCAGAGGCAGTGTACGAATTGCTGTGCAATTTTAAGGTAGAAGAGCATATTACCGCCAGGGCAGAGGAATATCTGGCAGAAAGCGCCCGGGGCGCCAATGCCTGGGAAACCCAGCAAAACCGCCGATTGAGCCGGGAATATTTAAAACTCTATGGGGTAGTCACCGATATTTTAGACGATATTTACCGGGTGTTCGGCAAGGAGCCCCTTTCCATCTACGCCATGGAAGAATTGATCGGGCTTTGCGGCGAAGAAACTGCTCTGAATGTAACTCCCGCCACCTTGGATGCCGTAACCTTGGGCGAGGTGGCGCACAGCCGCTTGAATGGGGTGCACACCCTTTATGTGGTGGGCGCTAATCAGGGTCTTTTGCCCATGCCGGTGGCAGATACCGGCCTGATCGCAGATCGGGAACGGCGTTTGTTTGTGTCCCATGATCTGCCCTGCAATGCCACACTGCAGCAAAGTACCGTGCAGGGTCAGTACCGTTTTTACGGCGCCGTGTTTTCTGCCCGGGAGGAGTTGATCTTTACCTATAGCGCCTTTAAAATGGATGGGGAAACCCTGCTGCCTTCCGTTTACCTGGATAAACTTAAAAGGCTCACCGAACTGGAGTCCACCTTGTGTGGCGATATGGAACTGTACGACTTTGCCGTTACCCCCGAGGGCGCTCGGGAGATGATCGGTAAAGCCCCTGCTCTGCAGCAGGCAATTTTGGCGGAGTTACAGGAGCAACCCTTGCCTCCCCGGGATCCCGGGGAACGGTTGCCGGAGGAAGTGGTGCGCCGTATTTTCGGGGATCGGCTGCGGTTGAGTTACAGCCAGATCAGCTTATATCAAAACTGCCCCTTCCATTATTTTATGGAGAAAACCATGGGCATCCGCCCCTTGGAGCCTATCACCTTTGATGCCGCGAATATCGGCACCTTTGTGCACTACGGCATGGAAAAGCTGGTGAAAGCCCTGCGGGCAGAGAATTTTAATTACGATTTGTATACTTCCGATAAAATTAAACAGTTTGGAGAAGAATTGGCCACAGAATACCTGCAGGATCAACTGCGGGATTTCAACCGTTCCCACCGCTTTACTGCACTGTACCGCCGTATGACGAATCTCTTTTGCATGGTGGCAGAAAATGTGCTGGGCGAACTGCGGGAGGGGGGCTATATCCCCTATGGGGAGGAGGTTTCCCTGGCAGGCACCGCCTTGCCCTTAAAGAACGGTGCTGTTGCCGAATTGATCGGCTCGGTAGATCGGGTGGATACCTATGAAACTGAGGGCAAGACCTACCTTAAAGTGACCGATTATAAAACCGGCTCCAAAACCTTTGATCTGCGGGGTATCACTAATCGGGACGGGGTACAACTGCCCATTTACCTATACGGATTGATGAAAAGCGGGCGCTGGAAGCAGCCGGTGCCGGCGGCGGGCTGCTATATGGAAGCCAAAACCCCCGCCTTTGCAGAACCGGTAGCACCGGAAGAACTGCCGGAAAAACTGCGTGGTTTCTATAAACGAAACGGTGCCTTTTCTGCCGATGAGCAGGCACTGTGTGCCCTGGACAGTGCCAAGGGCAGTAACTATTTTAAGATCGCTTACACGAAAGACGGCGCTTTGAAAAAAGAGGCAAAGGTCTACGACCCCGCTTTAATGAACGAAATGGTGGAGCATATGGAACAGGTGATTCGGGACACTGCCGAAGGGATCCTTTCCGGCAATGCCGCCATTGAGCCTTTGAAAGGGCGGGAGCACAACGCCTGCCAATATTGCGATTTTGCCGCCGTATGCCGCCACACCCCTGAGGCGGGCGGGCAACGATGGTATTCAGAAGAACCGTTCGGTTGGAGGGATGAGCATGAGCAAAATTAAATTTACCCCTCAGCAGGAGCGGGCGATCAGTGGAAAAGGGGATGCCTTATTGGTATCTGCCGCCGCCGGTAGCGGTAAAACCGCCGTGTTGGTGGAGCGGATCCTGCGTTACCTTACCCAGGAGCAGGGGGATATTCAGCGGCTGATCATTATGACCTACACCCGCCCCGCCGCCGAAGAACTGCGGCAAAAGATCAAAAAGGCGGTGGATGCTCACCTGCGGGAGCAGGGGGGCGGAGATCACCTGTTGCGGCAGAGCGCTTTGATCGATAGCGCCGAGATCGGCACCGTGCATAGTATCTGCTTGGGGTTGATCACCCGCCATTTTGAGCAGCTGGAGCTGGATCCCCGCTGCCGCCTGATCGACGAAACTGCTGAGCAGGCCATGGTGGAGGAAGAAGCGGAGCAATTTTTAGAAGAACTTTACGGTAAGGAGGATGCGGCAGTTCAAACCCTGTTGCAGTCCTTTGCCAATGCCCGCAGTGATGAGAATGTAAAGGCGTTGTTGATTCGAGGCTTGCACTTTTTGGAAAATCAGCCCTTGCCCCAAGATTATATCCGCCGGGCGCTGGAACCCTACGGCAATATAGAGCAGGGCTTGTTTGCCTGCTTTAGGGAAGATGGCTTATACCGCTATATCACCCAAAATTTGGAAGAACTGCAGGCGCAGTACACCTTTTTGGCAGAGCGGGCAGCCCGCCACCCCTATTTGAGTGGCTTTCCTCAATTGCTGGCATTTTTGGAGGAGGAGCGGCAAAGCCTTTCCCTGCTTCCCCGCTTGCTGGAAAAGCGGGATTACGATGCTTTTGTGCAGGGACTGCAAAACTTTAAATTTGCCACCCTCAACTGGAAAAAACTTACCGAAACCGATGGGGATAAGGATGCTCAGGATATGCTCACCAATGAGCGAAAACGGTTTAAAAAGGCGTTCAAGGAATTTGGCGACCGTTTTGCTCAAACAGAGGCAGAGGAACTGGCGCAGCTCCACGCCGAGGGGAACTTGCTGGAAACTTATTTTACCCTTTGCATGACCCTGCGGGAGCGTTTGGCGGCAGCCCGCCGCCGGGGCGGCTGGATCTCTTACGGTGATATGGAGCAAATGGCGGTACGGTTGCTGGTGCAGGATTATGATCCCGATACCGACACCCTTACCCCCACCCCCCTGGCGTTGCAGCTGCGGGAGGATTACGACGAGATCATCATTGATGAATTTCAAGATACCAACCGGGCGCAGGATCTCATTTTCCGTGCCCTTTCCAAAGAGGAAACCAATCTGTTTATGGTGGGGGATCTCAAGCAAAGCATCTACCGGTTCCGGGGCGCCGAGCCGGAGATCTTTGATCAAAAGCGGCGGCATTCCGCCTCCTTCGCCGGGGAACAACTCACCCAAAAAACCGTGCTGGAACTCAATGCCAATTTCCGTTCCCACCCCGGTGTGCTCTGCTTTGCCAACCGGGTATTTGAAGGGATCATGAGCCCGGAACTGGGCGGTGTTTGCTACGATGAGCGGGAAAAACTGATTCCCGGCAGAACCTTTGGCGAGCCGCATTCCTGCCGGGCGGAGCTTCATTGGCTTACGCCGGAAACGGATGCGGTAACCGGCAAAAAGATCGATACAGTGGAGCAAAATGCTCGTTATACCGCCCGGCTGATCGCCAAAGCTGTGGCAGAGCGGCAACCCCTGCTTCTGCCCGATGGGGCAACCCGCCCGGTGGAATATCGGGATTTTGCGGTTCTTTTGCGCACCGTATCCACTGCCGCCGGCATCTTTGAGCGGGAACTGCAGCGGTTGGGCATTCCGGTGGTCAACCGCAACGAGGGCACCCGATTCTTTGAACTTTTTGAGGTGCAAAGCATCCTTTCATATTTGCTGGTGTTGAATAACCCTTACGACGATGTGGCACTGGTGTCCCTGCTCTACGGAGATTATTTCCGTTTTACGGTGGGTGAACTGGCGGCTATGCGTCATCGCCATACGCCTCTTTACGAGGATCTGCGCAGGGCGGCAGAAACCTGCAATAAAGCCCGTAAAGCCTATGAGCAGATCGAAGATTATCGGCGGTTGGCAGGCAACTTATATGTATACGATCTCCTTTACCGTATTTACCAGGAGAGCGGCGTTTTTGCCGCCTATGCGGCAGAGGAGGGGGGCGCCGAAAAATGTGCCAACCTGGAACTGTTGGCAGAGGATGCCCGCAATTTCGAGCAGGAGGGTTATCGGGGCTTGTATGCCTTTGTGCAGCATATCCGCATCAGCCGCTCCGGCGCCCAGGGCGGCGCCCGGCTTAAGGCCGAGGAAAACAGCGTGCGGATCATGTCTATCCATAAATCCAAGGGCTTGGAATTCCCTATTTGTATTTTGGGCGATTGCCATAAAAAGATCAACCGCAGTGATTTAAGTGAGCGGATCCTGCTCCACTCCCGCTGGGGGGCGGCGGCAGAATACAGCCGCCCGGAGCTTTATTTCCGTTGCCGATCCTTGGCACAAACAGTGCTGGCAGATCAAATGATTGCCGATGCGGTGAGCGAAGAAGAGCGGGTGCTTTATGTGGCGCTCACCCGCCCGGTGAGTAAAACGGTGGTGTTGATCAATACCGACGAAAAGAATATGGCACGCTGGGCCGCCGAGGGAGCCTCCTTGGGGAGCACCCTGCCCCAATGGTTGCTTAAGAGTAGGGATACCTCCTTTGCCCGCTGGCTTACGGTGCTGATGGCGGGAAGTAAAGAGGGGGCGCTCATGCGGCGGAAGTTTGGCTTGCCGGAGCAGGAGTACCCGGCATTGGGTGCCGCATGGATCGTTCCCACCGCCCAAGAGGAAGCTGTAAAGGCGGAACAAGGGGAGGCACAAACCGCAGCCTTTGACCGGGACGCTTTCCGCACCCGGTTGGATTGGCAGTATCCCCATTTATCGGCGGTACGGCTACCGGCAAAACTTTCCGTTTCCGAACTCAAAGGGATTCGGGAGCAGGACGCCGAGGCAGAAGTTCTTTTGGAAGAGCGGCTCAAAAAAGCGGAGCCCCGTTTCGTGAGCCAATTCCGTCCTCGGGGTAATGAAGTGGGCAATGCTTTGCATCAGGCATTGCAGTTCAGCGATTTTGAGCGGTTGCGTCAGGACCCCGAAGGGGAACTGGCACGTCTGGTGACCGAGGGCTTTATTTTAGAGGAACAACGGCAGATGATCCCCTTGGAGAAGATCCGCCGTTTTACCCAAAGCGAATGCTTTTTGAACTTGCTCTCTGCAGGATCCTATAGTAAAGAGGAACGGTTTTTGTTCCCCATGCCCGCAAACCAACTGTTTGGTGCCGATGCCGAGGGCGAGATCCTGATCCAGGGCGTGCTGGATTGCTATAGCGTGCAGGGAAATGAGGCGGTGATATTGGATTATAAAACTGATCGGGTATCGTCGGAACAAGAACTGGCAGATCGTTACCGGGTGCAGATGGATCTTTACGAAGAAGCTTTAAAGCGGGTAAAGGGACTTTGTGTGGTGCGCCGGGTGATCTATAGTTTTTCTTTGGAAAAAGAGATCTTGGTGTAGGGTAATTTTGCCATTATATGGGGTGAATTTAACCTATTATTTCAAAATCATTGACGCATTGGCGGGAAGATTTAAAATGAAAGTGTAAACAAGGTTCGGATTAATCTTGTCACCCTAATCAGTATAAAATTTCAAGGAGGAAGGACCATGGAACGGTATAACTCTGCAAAAGAACTGTATAAAAAAATCGGTGTAGACACCGAAAAGGCAATGGAGATCTTAAAGAATGTGCCCATCAGCATCCACTGCTGGCAAGGCGATGATGTAACCGGCTTTGAAAATATGGGCGGGGAACTCACCGGCGGCATTCAAACCACCGGTAATTATCCCGGCAAAGCCCGTACCCCCCAGGAGTTGATGGCAGATCTGGATCAGGCATTTAGCCTGATTCCCGGCAAAAAGAAGATCAATCTTCACGCCAGCTACGCCATTTTTGAGGGCGAGCCGGTAGATCGTGATGCTTTGGAGCCCAAGCATTTTAAGGCATGGGTAGATTATGCAAAAAGCCGTGGCGTAGGCCTGGATTTCAATCCCACCTATTTCAGCCATCCCAAGGCTGCCGACGGGCTTACCCTTAGCCACCCCGATCCCGAGATCCGGGCATTTTGGGTGCGCCATGGGATCGCCTGCCGCAGAATTGCTGCTTATTTTGCAGAGGAACTGGGCGGAGAGAGCGTATGCAACAGCTGGATCCCCGATGGTTATAAGGAGATCCCTGCCGATCGTTTGGGACCTCGTATGCGGTTAAAGGATAGCTTGGATCAGATCTTTGCCGAAAAATTGCCCGGCGTGATCGATTGTGTGGAGAGTAAGGTGTTCGGTATCGGCGTAGAGGCTTATACGGTAGGCTCTTCCGAGTTCTATCTTTCTTATGCCGCCTCCCATCCCGGTGTGTATAACCTTTTAGACAACGGCCATTATCACCCCACTGAAGTGGTAAGCGATAAGATCCCTGCCTTGCTGGCTTTCTACGATAAACTTCCCCTCCACGTAACCCGCCCCATGCGTTGGGATAGCGACCATGTGGTACTGCTGGACGATGAACTCAAAGAGATCGCCAAAGAGATCGTGCGGTGCGATGGGCTGGATAAAGTAAAGATCGGCCTGGATTATTTTGATGCTTCCATCAACCGGGTGGCCGCTTGGGTAGTGGGTACCCGCAATATGCAAAAGGCATTGCTGGGTGCTCTGCTGGAGCCTGCTGAGCACTTCAAGGCACTGCAGGACGCAGGCAACTTCACCCGCCTGATGGCAGAACGGGAAGCAGTAAAGGTATATCCCTTCGGCGATGTTTGGGCAGAATACTGTGCCCGGGAAAAGGTTGCCGGGGAAGCGGAATGGTTTGCTAAGATCGAGCAATACGAAAAAGACGTTTTGATGAAACGGGCATAAAAAACATCCCCATGATACACGGTATCATGGGGATGTTCCTATTCTAAGGAATAAAGAATTTTCACGAAAAACTTTCGTAAACAAAAGCCTTGCAATTCCTTGCCCTTATGTTTAAAATGAAATTAAATAAGGAGGGATCACGATGGAAACTTTGAAATTTGATCTTCATAAGGAATACGGACCTTTTAAAATGATGAACGCCACTAACGGCGGTCCCTGGCATAAACGTCACGCCACCGACCAGTTTCGTTCGAATTTAGCTGATTATAAAGCGGCAAGAATTCCCTACTCCCGCAACCACGATTCTGCGGCAGCGACGATCTATGGCGGGCCGTACAGCCACGATATTACCTGCATTTTCCCTAATATACCCGCCCCTCCGGCTTTAATGGTGTTTTCGATTATTATACCTACGAATGCCTGCCGAGTTACTATGCCCTGATGTGGTATGGTATGTTTTATGATAGAAAGGCAGAGATCCGTTGCGAGGAGCAGCCGGAGCATATCTACTCCCTTTGCGGTGTAGACCGGCAGGGCAAGACCCTTACCATGGTCACCTATTATACCGAGGAGGATGAAACCGCTCCGGAAAAAACAATCACCTTGGACTTTGGCAGACCCGGTGAATACGAGATCACTTTGTTGGATGCTACCCATAACGCCGTGCCTATGGGTGTTACCGGGGATCTTACCTTTACCATGAAGCCAAGCACCTGTATTTTGATTCAAGAGAAATAACCAAAACAGCGTGATGCAAAAAACATCACGCTGTTTTGCTCATTTTAGGGTAAACAAACCAAAATTTTCGAAGATCTTTTGTTGGTTTTTGAGATTTTTTGTTAAAAAGCAAAAAAGGTTTTACAAAGGGTTTTGGATATAGTAAAATAGAGATAGACAATGCAAAATAACGAGGAGGAAGTCGAAATGGCGGATTATTTGGAGGAATTGGTCAACGTTCCGGTAGGTCCTTTGGGAATTATTGCAATGCCCGGTTGCGAAGAATTGGGCAAAAGAATCGATTTCTACATGGTAAAGTGGCGGAAAGAACGGGAGCACGAGCATAAAGAAACCGTTACCTTCCGTGGCTACGAGCGGGATTCTTACCTGATCGACGTGGTATGCCCCCGTTTTGGCAGTGGCGAAGCCAAGGGCCTGATTAAGAGCTCTGTAAGAGGCTTGGATCTTTATATTGTTACCGATGTGTTTAACTATAGCATCGAGTACGATATGTACGGTCGCAAGGTTCCCATGAGTCCGGACGATCATTACGCCGATCTCAAGCGGATCATCGCCGCCACCCAAGGTAAGGCAAAGCGGGTTAACGTGATCATGCCCATGTTATACGAAGGTCGTCAGCACCGCCGTTCCAGCCGGGAATCCCTGGACTGCGCTACCGCACTGCAGGAACTGGTAGCCATGGGCGTGGCTAATATCATCACCTTCGATGCCCATGATCCCCGTGTGCAAATGGCAATTCCTGCCAATGGTTTTGATAATGTAATGCCCACCTATCAAATGATCAAGGCACTGGTTAATAATGTGCCCGATATTCAGATCGATCCCGAGCACCTGATGATCATCAGCCCCGATGAAGGCGCCATGGCCCGGGGTATTTACTTCTCCTCTGTATTGGGCGTAGATCTGGGTATGTTCTATAAACGGCGGGATTACAGCCGTGTGGTTAATGGCAGAAACCCCATTGTTGCCCATGAATATCTGGGTGCCGATGTGGCAGGGAAGGATCTGATCATTGTAGACGATATGATCTCCTCCGGCGATAGTGTACTGGATCTGGGCAAAAAGTTAAAAGAGCTTCACGCCCGCAATATCTATGTGTGTACCACCTTCGGTCTGTTCTGTAATGGTCTGGAGCACTTTGATCAGGCATATAAGAATGGATATATCACCAAGGTACTCACCACCAATGGTATCTATACCACCCCCGAGCTCCTTTCCAGAGAGTGGTATTGCCCGGTGGATCTTTCCAAATATATTGCCTATATTCTGGATACCCTCAATCACGATGCTTCTATCAGCGGCTTGCTGGAGCCCACAACCAAGATCAACAGCCTGCTGATCAAAAAAGGAAAAAGAGTCGTAAAATAACACAAATTAAAAAACATCCCGTTGCCCATCCACCAAAGGGAGGTTGGGTAACAGGATGTTTTTTTTAATATTACCGATCAAAGATTGTTTGCAGGTAAAAAACGTAGCAAACGGAGCCGCTGTAAAACATCCTGTCCCAGGAGGCGTGAATTTGGTAGATGTAGCCGCCCTCCGGCGGGGAAAAAGAGAGCCCTTTTGGCAAAATAGAGGTACTTTCTGCATCTGTATTCCCCTGATCTTTTTCCGGCCAACATTCTATGCGCACCTGATCCGGCTTCACGGCAAAATTCAGCGTAACCGAGGTGGCGTTTGTTTTGTGGCAGGGGAGCGTGTTTAGTGCCAGCGGGTGAACCCCATCGGCAATAATGCAGGAGGAGTAGCCTAATCCGGCGGCATGGTCCCAGGTATAAGAGCCGGTTGGGGCACGGAATGTAATGTTTTGGCAGTTCACCACCAGAACGGGAGGCTCCTTCAGAAGGCCTTGAGTCTTACACCCGGAGGTAAAAACCAGGCAAAGCAGGAGCATCCATAATAGAAATCCTTTTTTCATAAAAAATCACCCCTTTTTGTAAAGAATACGGCTAAGGGATGGAAAATGTTGCATTTTTTAGAAAATATGTACGCCCCAACGCTTCTAAACAAAATGTTTTTTTGCGTTAAGGGCAGTGAGGGAATTTTATTTCTCGCCGTGGCGTTCGCCGTCAATCGGCTTGAACAAAAGATTGATGCACCAGATGCCTGCCAGCGCTACCACCACAAAAATGATGCGGCTGACAATGGAATCCATGCCACCGAAGATCCAGCCCACAAGGTCGAACTGAAAAAGTCCTACCAAGCCCCAGTTGAGGCAGCCGATAATGGCAAGAATCAATGCGAATTTATTCATTTGCTCATCTCCTTTATTTTCGATGTGGATAGTTTTTCCGTAATTTTACGCAAATATGCAAGAAAATGAAAAAAAGATGAACAAGAGCCTATATTTTTTAACATTTTTATGTTAATATAAAAAAAGGATCTAAAAGGAGAATGACGTTGAAGGAAGAATTAAGGATCATAAAAAAAGCAAAAAGATTGATCCGCCGCCGGCGGGTCAAAAAAGCCATATCGGTAAATTTGCGCTGGTCGGCACGGCGGATACGCAACTTCTTCCGGCGGGACGGCTTTGTTAGAGGGGTGCGGGGCACTTATGCCCGGCGGCTTTATACCATGCTGGCACTGCTGCTGGCGGTGGGCGGGCTTACGGTTGCCTCGGCAAAGCTTTCCGATTCTTGGCTGGCTGATGAAGCGGTGTTGGTGCGCCGACTCTCCGATCCCGATTATAACCGAAAAAACCCCATCCTTTCTGCCTTGGATTGCTTTGGCAGTACCAACCGGATCCAGGTGTCCTTGCAAACAGTCACCCGTGATAATTTGAACCCCTTGCCGGTGGATCTGGATCAGGGCAATATCAACCTGGTAATGACCTTAAAAGACGGCAAAATAATGGAATATACCCTGCAAAATCGGCGTATCGATAATTTTGAAAGCGGATATACCGATCAGTTTACCCTGATCTTGCCCGATAGCATTGCGGTATTTGATATAGCCGAGTATAAATTGGTGCTCATGCCCGATGTAAAAGGGGAATACGGCAGTTGGCATTGCCGCTGGGCGCAGGTCTCTTTTTTGCTGGGCGGTGAGCGGGTTTTGCTGGCAGAGGACGATTGGAAAGAACCTTATGTATTTTCTGCGGATCACTTGGATTACAGCCTGCAATCGGTGGCGTCGGAAAATGCGCATTATGTTCAGGCAAGCGAACTGTACCCTTATGTGCTGGCAGTGTGCCGGGAGGGGCAGGAAACGGTACATACGGTAAAGATCAAAGAAAAGGCTCTGCAGTCCTTGGGAATGAGCAACGGCGATGTGCTTTACCTGGATGTGGAAACTGTGGGGCTGGAAAATCAAAACACCATTGCTAAAGAATTGATGGGCGAAGCAGAGCTTTCGGAACATGATCTGATGGACTACGACGGCACTATGTCCTTGCGGGTGCGGTTTTATGCCAAAACCGCCGGCTCTTTTTATAAGGACTATCCCTTAGATACTCCGGGCAAAGACGATTTTGAACTGGGCAACACTTCGGTATTTGCGCTAACCATGCCGGAGGGCATGAGCGTATTTGATATTATGTCTATGGAATTGCTGGTGCATGATGCCGGCGATACCTGGGCGCCTCGGATGATTCGCGCCTATTTAAATACCGATTACGGCACTGTGCTGGAGTTGGCACGGCTTACCGATGTTACCCTTGCAAAGCAACGGCGCACCTGCGTTTTCCGCCGGGGACTGATCGAAACGGCTATCAGCCCGGTGGCGTTGGATCTGAACACGGTGTATCAGCTGCCCTTGGTGCTGAAGGAGCAGATCGAAGAAAAATATTTCACCAAGATCTCCGGCGTAACCTATAGTATGTATTTTAACGAGTTTAGTTTTTACCAGCGGCAAAAGCTGTTTTATAGCCAGGTGCTGGCCTTGTATGGAGAGGAAACCGATGAAGACACGTAATTTTATTGCCCTCTTGGGCGTGCTGTTGCTGCTTCTTTGCAGTTGCGGCAGTAAGCCTGCCGAAACCGTTTCCCTGGATCTGCACTTTGAAAAGGCGGCAGTTTCCCTGGAAGAGGGGCATTTCTTCTTTGCGGGGAGGATCCTCTCTGCTGTGGCAGAGAGCAAAATGATCAGCTTCTACGATGCAGAAACAGAAAAGAGCACCTTCTTTCGGGTAGAGGTAACCGAAGATCCCTTTGGCTGTATGCCGGAGGGTACCGTTACGGTTTGTGTGCTGGGCAACACAGAAAATTTTGCCGATCGTGTTCTGCCCCAAAAGAATAAAGAATATCTTTTCGATACCACCCTTTGGGTGCAGCAGGAGCAGCCGGTCTTTTTATTGCCCACCTTCTACGATGTGCTGCTTCGGCGGGAGGGAGATGCCCTTTACTATACCGACCGCACCGGCACCGCAACCGTGGATATGGGCTATGGGGAGTACCGGGAAAAACTTTCCGCTTTGGCTCAAAACACCGGCTATAGCCCGGCGTTGGTGCTAAAGGCAGTGAAAGAGCGGCTGAAAGAGGCTGTCCGGCGGGATGCGGCATACTTTAAAGAATTAAAATTCAGCAATGTGGATGCCGAAGCCTTGGCGCTTACCAATAAAACTGCTGAAAAACTGCTGGAGCAGGCCGAGCATACCGAAATAACCTGGAAAGGAATAAAAGGATTATTGCAATGATCATAACGGCTATCATTTTGGGAATCGGGCTTTCCATGGATGCCTTTGCAGTGTCGGTCACCAATGGCATGTGCGGCGGAAAGTTGAAAATGCGCCATGCCCTGGCAGATGGGCTCACCTTTGGCTTTTTCCAGGCGCTGATGCCGCTGATCGGGCTGTTTTTAGGGCTGCGGTTTATGAAATATATCGAAGCGGTGGATCATTGGGTAGCATTTATCCTGCTGGCAGGAATCGGGCTGAATATGGTGCGTGGCGCTTTAAAAAAGGAAGAAGAGGAAGTAAACACCAATCCCTTTACCCTGCGTAATATATTATTGCAAGGGGTGGCAACCAGTATCGATGCTCTGGCAGTAGGGGTGGGCTTTTCTGCCCAACTCAACGGCTACGGCGAAGCCTTTATTACGGTGGGGATCATTGGCGTTGCTACCTTTGTGATCAGCACTGCGGGGGTTTATATCGGCAGAATGTTTGGCGGTATGCTGAAAGATAAGGCGCAGATCTTCGGCGGGGTGATCCTGGTGGGGATCGGGCTGAAAATTCTTGTGGAACATCTGTTCTTCTAAAAAGCAAAGAAAAAATAAAATAAGGGCTTGATTTTGGTGAAAAACTGTGGTATGATATATTTCGCTTTGAGAAAAGCCCCTATAAATGCGCTGGTAGCTCAGCTGGATAGAGCGTCTGACTACGGATCAGAAGGCCGGGAGTTCGAATCTTCTCCAGCGCGCCATAAAAAAAGACCTTGCCAATGGGCAAGGTCTTTTTTTATGACCCACTGTTCGAAGATTTGAACCTTTTTGGCTCTGCTAAAAAGGTTCGTTGAGGCAGCCCCGGCGCCGCGAAAGGCGCCGGGGACTGCCGTGTCTCGAGCACGACGGAGTCGCCGCAAACCGCCCGGGGCGGTCGGCGAAAACCCAGAGAGCAGAGTATCTTCTGTGCCGCTCAACTTAAATTTTCCTGCAACCTTTCAAAAGAGCCCTTTGCTCAAACAACTTTTTCCACCCACAAAACCTTTCATCGAGGCAGGTGCTCAGCCTAATGAAGACAGAGAACCGTCCCCTGTCTTTGCTGTCTTTTTTTCCTGTCTTTCAGAGAACCGTCCCTTGTCTTCTCCCTGTCTTCTTCTCTGTCTTCTTCAAAAGAGCCCCTTGTCCAAAACAATTTTTCTTCCCAAAAGATTGACAGCCGATTTCGGCATATAATATAATAGTTATTATGAAAGAATTTGCACAACAAATTGCATCACTGACCCAAAGGGACTGCCATATTACGGCGGTCCCTGAAATTGATTCCACCAATCGAGCGGTGCGGCAGCTGGCAGAGCAGGGGGCTCCGGAGGGAACTGTGGTTTTTGCCGAAACGCAAACTGCAGGCAGAGGGCGCATGGGCCGCTCCTTTTTTTCGCCGGCGGGCGGCGGGCTTTATTTTTCGGTATTGTTGCGCCCTACCCAACCCTTGGATGGGCTGAAGATCACCGTGGCAGCCGGGGTAGCAGTGGCACGGGCTGTGCAGGAAGTGCTGGGGCTGGAACTTAAGATCAAATGGGTCAATGACCTTTATTTACGGAATAAAAAAGTATGTGGGATCCTGGCAGAGGGCGCCGTGGGCGCTTCGGGAACCATGGAGTGGTGCGTGCTGGGGATTGGCATCAATGTGTTTGCACCCCAAGAGGGCTTTGGGGCGTTGAGTGCCATTGCGGGAGCCCTGCTGGAGGGGGAGCCCGATGATCGGGTGCGTGTTCAATTGGCAGCGGCAGTGCTGAATCACTTTTTTGCCATTTATGAGGAGCCGGAGGATCCCGCCTTGCTGGAAGAATACCGTAGTCGCTCTTATCTGCAAGGAAAAACCGTTACCGCCCTGCGGGGGAATGAACGGTTTTCGGCAAGGGTAGAGGGGATCGGTAATGGGGGGGAACTGTTGTTACGGTGCGAAAACGGTCAGGCTTTGGCGTTTTCCTCCGGTGAGGTTCAACTGGAGGATTACCGATGAGCGTGCGTAAAATAACGGCTACGGCGCTGTTTTGCGCCTTGATAGCCCTGCTCTCCCAGCTGGTGCTTCCCTTGCCCGGCGGAGTGCCGGTCACCTTGCAGGTTTTGGGGGTGGCATTGTGCGGCTGTTGCTTGGGATATAAAATGGGCACGGTTGCCGTGGCGGTTTATTTGCTGCTGGGCGGCTGCGGCTTGCCGGTTTTTTCTGCCTTTGGCAGCGGCATCGGTTGGTTGCTGGGGCCCACCGGCGGCTTTCTTTGGGGATTTTTGCCCCTTTGCTTGTGCTGTGGATTGCCTATCAAAAAACGTTGCATCCGTGTGGCGGTGATTTTGGCAGGCTTGTTGGTTTGTCACCTGATGGGGGTGGCGCAGTACGCTTTGGTTACCCATACTTCGTTGCTTCAGGCAATGATGGCGGCGTCGCTTCCCTATCTGCTTAAAGATATGGCACTGGTGCTGGGCGCAGGCTGGGTTGCCCGGCAAATCCGAAGACGTTTATGAATAAATTTGTATTTTTTCAAAAAATATATTGACAAAACGCCCGTTGGTCATTATAATATTCAAGGTAACGACGCGAGTCGCTATCAATCGAATGGCAGCGTCAATACGCTGGCGTAGCTCAATTGGCAGAGCAGCTGATTTGTAATCAGCAGGTTGATGGTTCGATTCCGTTCGCCAGCTCCATAGGGGAGAGTTCCCGAGTGGCCAAAGGGGGCAGACTGTAAATCTGTTGCGTCTCGCTTCGGTGGTTCGAATCCACCCTCTCCCACCAAACAAAGAAAGGCATCTGCTTGCAGGATGCCTTTTTTTGTTTGGTGGGACTTGATGGATCGAGCTTTTTTGCAAGGCAAAAAAGTTCGTTGAGGCAGCCTCAATGCCGCGATAGGCATTGAGGACTGCCGTGTCTCGAGCACAGCGATTTTTTCGTTTGTTGCCCGGGGCAACCGAAAAAATGCTGAGCGCAGAGTATCCACTGTGCCGCTCGCTTTATTTCAAATTCCTACTATTCAAAAGTGCCTTTTTGCCGCCGCCCCCTTCGGGCGGCTTTTACTTTTCAATCACAGAACCGTCCCCTGATTGTCACAGCGATTTTTTCGTTTGTTGCCCGAGGCAACCGAAAAAATGCTGAGCGCAGAGTATCTACTGTGCCGCTCGCTTTATTTCAAATTCCTACTATTCAAAAGTGCCTTTTTACCGCCGCCCTCTTCGGGCGCCTTTTACTTTACAATCACAGAACCGTCCCCTGATTGTCAGAGCGGGCGGCTTCTACTTTTCAATCACAGAACCGTCTCCTGATTGTC